>JAGVPN010000461.1 GCA_020052215.1 Syntrophobacterales bacterium | reverse complement strand
ATCGAGGTTTCGTATTTGTCCGTAACATAACCGTTCAGCGTCTCGGTGCCCACCAGCTTTTTGCCCTCCCCCTCCTGGGGCTGATTCAGCGTTTTGGCGAAAGCCTCTTTGTCAAAGGGCATCTCCAGGTAACTCTGCGTTTGGGGCTTCAGCATCCATATGATTTTTTTATCGCCCCGGAGAATGACAATGGCGGTGCCCCCGGGATTGGCAAATTCACGGCGGATTTTATCGCCTTTGATATGGATCTTCCCCTGCCGTTCCTCGCCCCGGATTGTGGTCACGATGGTGGCGCTAAACTCGGCCGCCCGAACTACGCTCGTCAGCAAAGAAAAGAAGGCCAAAACCAGGAGAACCCAAATAAATTTCCCATGTCGGCGGCGCATCCTGTCTCCTCGGCCGGGCAGCATTCCGGTGGCTCGGCCAGGTTACCAGATAATCCGGACCCCCCCCCAGGTCTTGAATGGAAAAGGTCTGGGTGTACGTCAAAGAGCCCATAAACATCATGTTCTTGGGAATGTCCAGTTCCCGGGACAGGGCGTCCACGGACGCGGGGTTGAAGAGGCCTTTCCGGGCCTGGTACTCGATTTTCAGTTCCGGATGCAATTCCCGGATGATTCCCAGGTTTCGGTGAATATTTAACTCGGCATTGGGATCGTCTTCGGTAAAGAGACGGAAAATTAACACGTTCTGGCAGTCTTCATTGCGGCTCAGGTAATTGAAGGCCTTGATCATCCGCTCCAGGGTGCCCAGGCCCACAAATACCACGGCCCGGATATTGGTGATCTCCGCAATTCTCTCTTCCACGCCCACCCGCCAATTGGAAAAGCGAGTCAGGACCCGGTCGATCAGGGTCAGAAGCCATTTGAGGATGGGGATGCGCATGTACATGGCGATGCCGCCCAGCACCGCGGGGATGAAGTAGATGGCAAAATACCCCAGGAAAACGAAATTGATGGCCAGGTTGCCGATAATTCCCACGGAGGTGGCGAGCACTCCCAGGATAACCACAATCCACCCGGCCCGGTAGGTTCGCTTCAATTCGGGCCGGTTGACCTTGAGCAGGATATTGCCGATCCCGAACAGGGTCATGACGCCCAGGAAGGAGATGGTGTAAACCCCCGCCAGGGACAGCAGCTCCCCCCTGGTCAGATAGAGGATGGAGATGCACAGGATCATGAACGCCAGGATAATCAGGGGAAAGCTGCCTCTCCGGGTCTGCTTCAGGAGGAACTGGGGAAAGCACTGGTCCAGGGTCATGCGGTGCACCAGGCCGCTCACGCCCACGTAACTGGTGAGCACCGCGCCGGAGAGCACCAGGAAGGCGTCCACCACGATGGGGGTGTGCAGCGGTTCGCCGCCCACCAACAACCCCATGCGGCTGACCAGGTCGTCCTTGGCCCCGACGATCTCCGGCACCGGCAGGAGGCCCAGGGCGAGCAGGGCGATGAGGGGATTAAAAATCGTCACCGCCAGCCACATGTTGCGCAGGGTAAGGCGAAAGACCCCGGGGCGCTGCTGCTCCACGTAATTGGCGGAGCTCTCGAAGCCGCTTACCCCCAGCATGGCGGCGGAAAAACCCAGGAACAGGGCCGTGGGCCAATGAACTTCCTGGCGCATGAGAGACAGATTGGACCACCACAGGGTGGTGAGGTTGGTGGTGGAAAAAATCCAGAAGACGAACAGGCTCAAGGTCACCAGGTGGAGGAGGAAAATAGCCAGGGCCACCCGGGCCGAATCCGTGATCCCCAGGATGGTCAACCCCGCGAAGACCAGGAGCACCAGGGCCGTGGCCTCCATGGACGGCGGGATCGGCGCTAAAGTTCTTAAATATTCCACCGCGGTCTTGGCCGAGATCACCGCGGTGGCCAGGTAGGACAGGAGAGTGAGGCAGGCGGCGAACGAGGCGTCGAACTTCCGGGTGCAGTTGAGCAGGCAGTTGTAGGCGCCGCCGTCCAGGGGCAGGGCCTCCACCACCTCGGTATAGATCCTGCGGTAAAGGTAGAGCACCCCGGCGGCCAACAGCAGGGCCACGGGCGCCAGGGCGTGGGCATAGACAATGGCGATAGCCGATACATAGAGACAGGAGGAGGTGATGTCATTGCCGCAGATGGCGGTGGCATACCAGGCCCCCAGCCGCTCCTTCTTGGCTCCGCCCTGGATGAGCTCCTCCGGCGTGGGTTGGTCCACGGCCAGAGGCGCGGGGTTCCCAGCTTGTTTCACTTCGCCCATGTTCAACCTATTTAAATGATTTTCTCGTTTTTGTCGATGTTTTCGTCATAGCCCAGGTGCATTTGCGCCCGGGGCGATTTGGTGCTAAGATCGTTTTTCATTATGAAATTCACTCCCGATCCCCTGTCAAAGAATGACCCTTAAAGAAGCCATCATTGCTCTCTTGAGCCGTGAGGCCCTGACCGAAATATGCCGGGTTTTTGCGGCGGAGGTCGACGATTTCCGCCAGGAGGATCCGGGGCGCTGCCTGATGCGCCGGAAGTCGATCTCGGCGGAGCAAGTGCTCGAGTATTTGACCGAATCAGAAGTAAAGGCCGTCTGTGAAGCCTGCGGCATTGCCGGCAGGGGCCGTAAAGCCACTCTTATCAAGAAGCTCCTCAGACAGGAGCGGGGCCCGACCTTTGTGGCCCTGGACTTTGAAACCGCCGACTATTTCCCGGACAGCGCCTGCGCCCTGGGCCTGGTGCGGGTGGAAAATCACCAGATCGTCCAGCGCACCTACAGCCTGATTAAACCGCCGCGACGGCGGTTTGTCTTCACCTATCTCCACGGCATCACCTGGGAGGACGTGGCCCACCAGCCGACTTTTGCCGAATTATGGCCGAGCTTGACCCCGATCCTGAAAGATGT
>JAGVPN010000378.1 GCA_020052215.1 Syntrophobacterales bacterium | reverse complement strand
GGCCTGAGGCCAGGCCCTCCCGTTGGGGAAAATTTCAGGGGCCCAAGCACCGTCACCCGCAGGCGCACCCCCGCGGCCCGGGCCAGCCGCTTCACCTCATGGACCCACGCGCCTTTCACCCCCTGGGCCACAATGACCTCCTCCAGGGGGCTATCTGGCTGGCGCAAGGCTGCCACAACGGGGTGGCGTCCGTAGATGATGTCGGTCATTTAGCTCTCAGCTTTCCGCGGTCAGCTTTCAGCCAGGATGCAGGGTGCGTACCGCCCCATCCTTTCTGCACCCCGCAGCTATACTTTTCCGAAACTCAGGGTATAATCTTAGGCAAATTATAGCAAATTAACACCCGTGCGGAATTATTTCTCTTCTGGAGGTTGGGAGAGGGAATGTAATACCGAGTTGCGGTCAAAAATTTACAGACTAAATGTAGGGGCGCACCTATGTGTGCGCCCTCAGGGGGGACACATAGGTCCCCCCCTACAAAAATTGTCCGTTGAGCGCTAATCGGTATAAGTGCCCATTTACAAAAAAGCCCCGGGGACCCTTTTCCAAAAGCGATTCACTACATACTCAAATCGGCATCCCATGGACGCGGCGCTCGATCAATTTTATCAGCATTTAGGGGTGGAGCGGGGCCTGGCCTCCTTGACCGTGGAAGCCTATGCCCGGGACCTCCAGGATTTCTGGGTATTTATCGAATGGCGAGGCCGATCTACCTGGGGCGCCGTGGCCCTCGCCGACTTACAAGACTATTTCGCCGCCCAGGAAGCTCGGGGGCTGTCGGCCCGCAGCCGGGCCCGGCGCCTCTCCGCCCTGCGGCAATTTTTCCGGTTCCTGGAGCGGGAGGAGCAGGTCGGGAGCAATCCCGTGGAGCTGCTGGACTCGCCGCGCCTGCCCCAACGGCTGCCCCAGGTTATGGGGGAGGCCGAGGTGGCGGCGCTGCTGGCCGCCCCGGACCCCGGCACGCCCGGGGGCTTAAGGGACCAGGCCCTCCTGGAGGTGCTCTATGCCACCGGCCTCCGGGTCTCGGAACTGGTGGGCCTGACCCTGAAGCAGCTGGACCTGCGGCGCGGCGTGGTGCGCCCCCTGGGCAAAGGGTCCAAAGAGCGGGTGGTGCCCATGGTGGCGGTGGCGGTGGAAAAATTGCAGCTTTACCTGGAAACGGCGCGGCCCCGGCTGCTGCAAGGCCGGGATAGCCCTTATGTCTTCATCAACCACCGGGGAGGCAGACTCTCCCGCCAGGGTTTCTGGAAGCTTCTGAAGCAGTACGCCCTCAAGGCCGGGGTGAGGACCCTCTCCCCCCACACCCTCAGACATTCATTCGCCACCCACCTGTTGTCCCGGGGGGCCAATCTGCGCGTCCTGCAAATGCTTTTGGGCCATGCCGACCTGGCCACCACCCAGATTTACACCCACCTGGACGCCGAGCGCCTTAAGCAGGTGCACCAGAAGGCGCATCCCCGGCCATGACCACCCGCAATAACCGGAACAACCGCAACCAGCCGGCGCCGCCCCGCACCCTGGAGGTGATCACCACCCACCTCAACGCCGATTTCGACGCCATGGCCTCCATGGTGGCGGCCAAGAAGCTCTATCCCGAAGCCCTGCTGGTCTTTCCGGGCTCCCAGGAGCGCAACCTCCGGGACTTTTTCATCCGCTCCAGCTTTTATTTCGTGGATTTCACCCGGATGAAGCAGGTGCCCCTGGAGGAGATCAAACGCCTCATCCTGGTGGACACCCGCCAGGCTTCCCGCATCGGCAAATTTGCCGAAGTGGCCGCCAGCGGCGAGGTGGACATCCACATTTACGACCACCACCCGGATACCGACGAAGATGTGCACGGCAGCGTGGAGGTAGTGGAGGAGATCGGCTCCACCACCGCCATCCTCACCCGCATCCTGAGGGAGCGGGGCCTGGCCCTGTCCCCCCCGGAGGCCACCGTCATGGCCCTGGGGATTTTTGAGGATACGGGTTCCTTTACCTTTGCTTCCACCACACCCCAGGATTTTGAAGCCGGGGCCTTTCTCCTCAGCCAGGGGGCCGACCTCAACGTGATCTCCGAGATCGTCACCCGGGAGTTGAACGCCGAACAGGTGGCCCTCCTCAACGACCTCCTGGAACACTCCACCAGCTTCCACGTGGGGGGTATCGAGGTGGTTCTGGCCCGCACCACCGCCCCGGAATACGTGCCGGATTTCGCAGTGGTGGCCCACCGCCTCATGGATGTGGAGAATATCCAGGTCCTCTTCGCCCTGGCCCAGATGGAAGACCGGGTCTTCGTGGTGGGGAGGAGCCGCCTGCCCGAAGTGGATGTCTCCGAGATCCTGTCCGAGTTGGGGGGCGGGGGGCACAGCTACGCCGCCTCCGCCGCTATCAAAGATACGCCCTTGACCCAGGTGGAGGAAAAATTGCGCCAAATCCTCCAGGCCCGGGTGCATCCCCGGCGCCTGGCCCGGGAGATCATGTCCTTCCCGGTCAAATCCGTCACCCCGGAGGTGACCCTGGAGGAAGCGGAAGTCATCCTCAACCGCTACAATATCAATGCCCTGCCCGTGCTCGCCGACGCCAAGCTCCTGGGCCTGATTTCCCGGCAGACCGTGGAAAAAGGCATTTTTCACGGCTTGAAGGGGCACCAGGTAGTGGACTATATGAACAGCGAAGTGGCCACGGTGGACCCGGAAGCCTCCATCGCCGAAATCCGGGACCGCCTGGTCATCAACAAGCAACGCGTCCTGCCGGTGGTGGAGGGTGGTAAGGTCATCGGCCTGATCAGCCGCACCGACCTGCTCCACCTGCTCATCTCCGAGAATGACGAGGCCCAGTGGTCCCAGCCGCTCCGCACCAAGAACATCGTGTCCCTGATGCGGGAGCGCCTGCCCAAGGACATCCTGGAAATCTTGAAGCAGGTGGGCCTGGTGGCCGCGGAATTAAAGTTCAGCGCCTACGCGGTGGGAGGGTTTGTCCGGGACCTGTTGCTCAACCACGAGAACCTGGACATCGACATCGTCATTGAAGGGGACGCCATCGTCTTCGCCCGGCGGTTTGCGGCGCGGTTCGGGGCCAGGTCCCGGGAATTCCAAAAATTCAAAACCGCGGTGATCATTTTTCCCGACGGCTTCAAAATCGACGTGGCCACCGCCCGCACCGAATATTACGAGGCCCCGGGGGCGCTGCCCATCGTGGAATACAGCTCCATCAAGATGGACCTCTACCGCCGGGATTTTACCATCAACACCCTGGCGCTGAAACTCAACCCCGAAGAGTTCGGCACCCTGCTGGATTTCTTCGGGGCCCAGCGGGATATCAAAGAGGGCCGCATCAGCCTGCTCCACAACCTGAGTTTCGTGGAGGACCCCACCCGGGTCTTCCGGGCCATCCGCTTCGAGCAGCGCTTCAAGTTCCGCATCACCAAGCTGGCCGCCAATCTCATCACCAATGCGGTGAAAAACAACTTTTTCGACCGCCTCTCCGGCGCCCGTCTGTTCGGGGAGTTGCGGCTCATCCTCCAGGAGGAAAGCCCCATACCCGCCATAGCCCGCCTGGCGGAATTAAACCTTCTAGCCGCGGTCCATCCCCGGCTGGGATTCGATGCAGCCACCCGCCGCCTACTGGAACGGGTCCAGGCGGTCCTCTCCTGGTTCACCCAGGCGGGCCAGGCGGGGGTCCGGGACGGGCACCACCCCGGTGTTGGGGCTGAGGGTGCAGAAGGGGTAGGGGGCCACTTCCCCGGAGCCTG
>JAGVPN010000260.1 GCA_020052215.1 Syntrophobacterales bacterium | reverse complement strand
CACCGCCTTGGCGCCGGCCCACCGGCAATAGTCGATGAGGGGGGCGTAGAGCTGCCGGGGCCAGGGCCAGGTGACCCCCTGGGTTTTGAAAAAGTCCAGGTCGGGCTGATCCACCGTCACCACCACCACCTGGGGCGAGGCCGCCGGCAACGGCACCCGGCGGAAGAGCGCATCCAGGGTCTTGAGCCGGTAGGGCTGGATGGCCCCGGAGAGCTCCAGAACCAGGGACAGCGTTAGGGCCGCCAGGGTGAGCCCCAGGGCGGCCAGCCATTTGGCTTGCCGAAAAGCCGCGGTAAGGCCGAGGTTGCGTTTCATAGTTCCTTGAGAACCAGGTGATTTTGTTTTGGGATAGGACCGGGGGAAGCCCTGACGAAAAATTCCCCCGCCCTCCCCGCCAGCTTCCCTTCCACCCCCACTCCCCTCACGCCAGGCGGATACGGAATTTCTCCACCAGGTGGTGGGGGTGGTAGGATATTTTGGCCGTCCTCAGGCCCGCCTGCCCCAGGTCCTGCTCCCGGTTGACAAAGTTGACCTCGGCCCAGGCCTGCCGGCAGAACTGTTGATTAATGACGGCGTAAAGGCCCCGTAACTCCGGATCGGCCTTTTCCAGGTGGATGACCGCGGTGGCCTCATTGAGCAGTTCCCCGCAGGAAAAAGCCCTCACCTGGTCATTGATGAGAATCACGCCGCCCTGCAACTCCAGGGCCTGATAATTGGCCAGGGCGGCAGTGACGGCCTCCCACTCCCCCAGGAGGGAAAGATCACACTCACACCTCTTCACCTGGCACCATCTGGCGCAAAGGTACAGACAGGCTGACAAGTGTTCTTCCCCTAAGGGTTCATAGCGGAAGGGGTGAGACCGGGCCAGACTGTTGATGTGGTTGCGCTGGGCGTGATATTTGCCCCCAGCCAGATTGATGAGATCGTCAGTGCGGTAGACGTAATCGAAGTGATCTCGTATAGGCTCCACCACAAATCCGGGATGGCCGGCCAGTTCGGCCGCCAGCCGGGAATCGGCCCGCTCAATGGCGGGGTCCGCCACCCCGCACTCCTCCCTGAGCCAGACCAAAACCTGCCGGCACAGATCGACCCGGGGCGGGGGACCCACCGGCGGCAGGGCCCAGGTCTGGCCTCGACCAGCGGCGCTCACCACCAGGAGCCGGTCCCGGTCCAGGGACCACTGGTAGCCATAATAGGACTGCCATATAAAAAGATTGGTGAAGCTCAGCTCCGAGGTTTCGGCTTGAAAATCCCAGAGGATGGTGCGAAATATTTCCCGGTCTGACAACGCCAGGGGCTTGAACCGGGGAAAAACCGGCTCCGGCTCGACAGAGTTGCTAGAGGGGAGCGATTTGGCCATGATCCATAACCCGTGGGTGATCGCCCGGCCGGCGAGCCTGGGCGGGATCGTGCGTCCCTACTATTATGGTCGATTTTCTCGCGATTTTCATGCTAAAGATGATTTATTTAATAATTTCAGCATGCTTGGGGTCAAGGTGGGCGGTGGGTGCATCTAGGCAGAAAACCACGGGCTCGATGACCAGGGCCGTGCCCCGACCATGATCGGGTTTTTTCATCCCATAGGCTTAATTCTTTGCAAAGAAAAGCAAAAAATTTCCCCAAAGCCAAGGTTGTTTCGGCCCGGTTACAAAACCAAATTAATTTTAGTATATTAAGTTAGTATCTCAGCCTGCAATCTCTTGCTCTCGCAGCCCCGGCGGCGCCGGTTTGGCGCCGCCGGGGCATGGGTAAGATTTTGCTTGACATTATTTCGTTTATGGGCTGAATATAGTTGGAATATCAAAAGATTGGGGGGGGGGTCCCGGTTCGGCCAGCACCCTTGGGGGAGGGCAGCCCTTCCCGGCCTGGGACGACCAGAACGCGCCGCCACAACCTTTGCCGCCGATTCAACCTTTCCCCTGAACAGCCGATTTAACTGGTAGAGGAAGATTTTGCCTGATCGCCACAAACTGAGATCATCCTGCGCGACCTTAATGCGCGGTTTTCGACTGTGCGCCTGGCCCCTATTGGCAATAGCCGTGGTCCTGGCCGCGGCCTCGGTCTATTATACTTTTACCCATCTGACCATTCGCACCAGCCGCAACGACTTAGTGGCCAGCAATCAGAGCCTGGTCCAACAGACCGAAAAGATGGACAAGGCCTTTGGGGGCCGGGACGGGATGGTGGTGGTGGTGGAGAACGGGCATCCCAAGCGGGCCGTCAAGTTCGCCGATGACCTGGCCACCGAGTTGCGGCGCTATCCGGATCACTTCCCCGAACTCTTTTATCACGTCGATCCGGAGAGGTTCAAACGGTCGGCCCTGCTCTATCTGGAACCTCAGGATCTCCACAAGATCAAAGACAGTCTCCTGAAACAGCAAGACCTGTTGTCGGGCCTGGCCGCCGACCCGCGCCTGACCACCTTTTACCGGCTGGTGAATGACCGGATCACCCGGTCCATGATCGGCGAGCTGTTCACCGGGTTCCTGACAGATAAGGGAAAGCCGGAGCTGCCGGACCTGTCCCTGCTGAACGCCTCCCTCCGGGGGCTCTCCGCCGGCCTGGAAGGCCGCCAGCCCCAGGACCCCCTGTTTACCAGCTTTTTCCCCAAGGAATTGAGTGATCTGGATGGCTCAGGCTACTTTTTTACCGAAAATGACAAATTCCTCTTGTTTCTGGTGACTCCGAAAGGCGAGGGGTACGCCTCCCGCAGCCAGGACCTGGCCCTCCTCAGGAAGGTGGTGGATCAGGTCAAAGCCCGGTACCCCGGCCTGGAGGCGGGGGTGACCGGCCCCGACGCCCTGGAAGCCGACGAAATGAGCAGTTCCATGAAGGACATCACCCTGGCCACCTGGCTATCCCTGGCCGGCCAGTTGGCACTGCTGATCCTGTTTCTCCGAAGTCTGAGGCGCACCCTGGTGGAGGGGTTGGTCCTGGTTATAGGTCTGTGTTGGACCTTTGGGCTGGTTACCCTGGTGGTGGGCCACCTCAACCTCCTCTCCTTGATCTTCGCGCCCCTCATGCTGGGCCTCACCGTTGACTACGGCATCCACTGGTTTTGCCGCCTGGAAGAAGAAGAGGGCGCCGCGGGCCACCGCAGCGCCGAGGTGTTAACCCGGACGTTGCGCCAAACCGCGCCGGGGATTGTGTATGCCGGCGTGGCCGCCGTGGTTTCCTTTGTGCCCCTGGCTTTTGTGGGCTTCAAAGGCCTGGCGGAATTGGGTCTGATCCTGGCCATGGGGATCCTGGTGATGCTGGTGGCCACGTTAACCCTGTTGCCGGCCCTGGTGACCATTACGGAAAAATGCTCGCCGTCCGCGGCGCCCGAGGATTGTCCGCCTCACCCCACGCCGTTCTTGCACCTGCATTGGCGCCGGCCCGGTCTCCTGGTCGGCCTGGGAGTGTTGATCACCGCCCTGGGCGGCCTGAGCCTGCACTACGTGCTGTTCGATTTGAACCCCCTGCATCTGCAGAATCCCACGACCGAATCGGTGGTGTGGGAATATAAGCTGATCCAGGATTCCAAGTATTCCACCTCCTATGGCGCTCTGGCCACCGCCTCCCTGGAGGAGTTGACGGCCCGGAGCGAGGCCCTGAAACGCCTGCCCACGGTCTCTCACGTGGAATCGGTCCTCTCCTTTCTGCCTCAGCAGGTGGCGCCAAAGCGGCTGCTCCTCAGGGAGATGCTGCCGATCCTCAATGCCGTCAACTTCCCCGGGGCCCCCGCGGGACCGCCTGAGCCCCAGGAACTGGCCGCGATCTTGGGCCGGATCAATTTTAAAGTAGCTGAAGCCGCCAAAAATCTCGAGAAAGATCAGGCTGCCACCAAGAAGCAAGTTGAGGAGACCCACCGGCTCATTAATAAAATTATTCCTCTGCTCCAGGCCGCCGACCCCGATACGTCCCGGCGTCTGGATGAATATGGCCGGTATTTTTTCTCGGATTTGCGAGATACCTGGGACCTGTTCCGGGGCTATGTGGACACGGGGTTGACGGCATCGCCCCCTACCCTGGCGGACTTGCCCGCCCCGGTGCGGACCCGCTTCATCAGTCCTGAGGGCACCTACCTCATCCGAGTCTTTCCTTCGGAGGACACCTGGAATTTCGGGCCCTTGAAACAGTTTGTCCAAAGCCTCTGGAGTGTCGACCCCAATGCCGTGGGCGACCCGGTCCTCCTTTATAGCTTTACCCTCGGGTTCCGCAATGCCATCCTCTGGGCGGCGGGATTGGCCCTGTTAGCCATTACCGTCATGCTGGTGCTCTTATTCCGCAGTCTGAAAATGGCCATGCTGGCCCTGATCCCCCTGGTGGTGGGCACCGGCCTGACGGTCAACTTGATGTGGTTGCTGAACCTCCCCTTCAACCAGGCCAACGTCCTGTTCGTGCCGCTGATCTTGGGGGAAGGGATCGAATTCGGGATCATTATTCTGGCCCGGTGGCGTCTGGAGGAATCGGCCCGGGCCATCACCCTGCCCGCCAGCACCGCCAAAGGCGTAGCCCTGGCGGCCCTGACCACCACCTTGGGGTTCGGCAGCTTGATGGTGTCGGGGCATCAGGGTACCTTTAGCCTGGGGCTCCTGGCCACGGTGGGCAGCCTCAGTGTGCTCCTGACCTCGTTGAGCATTCTGCCGGCTTTCCTCCGGTTGGTGGAAAAAACTTACCGCCGCCAACCGGCGTTCCGGCCATACCTCAGCCTGGGGCGGTGGTTACCCCAGCTGATAAGGAAGAAAGACCATGAAAAAGCCGCTTTGGATCTGGATCATTAGCCTGACCCTGGTCGCCTTTTTGGGCCCTCCCCGGCCGGCGCTGGCGCAAACCCCCACCGGTTACGTGCGGGGTATCTTGGACCAGGTGATGGGCCTCCAAAATGACCCGGCCCTGTCCACCCAGGCCCGGTCCCAGGCTATCCACCAGATAATTGCGCGCAACTTCGATTTCGCTCTGATGGCCAAAGACTCCCTGGGGCCGACCGATGAGCGCCTCAATGGCGGCCAGCGGCAGGAATTCACCCGCACCTTCGGCTACCTGTTCCAGGACTCTTACACCCGCCTGGTCCTCAACTTCTTGAAAAAGGAAAACATCCAGTACGGCCGGGAACTCCTGGAAGGTGATAAAGCCCGGGTGGACACCGCCATCGTCCGCACCAATGAGAACATCCCGGTAACTTACCTGATGCACACGGCTCCCCAGGGATGGGTCCTCTACGACGTTATGGTGGACGGGGTCAGCATCCTGCAAAACTACAAGACCCAGTTCGCCCAGGTGATCCGCACCAACTCTTTCGAGTTTCTCCTGAGTAAAATGCAAGAACAGCGCCGGGCTATTCAATAGCTTGCCGGGAGCCGGCCTGGCAGCCTGGCGCTCCCCTGCCGTTTTCTGTGGAACAGTCGCTCCGGCTGTTGTGCTCCAGGTAGGGCGGGCACTGCCCGCCATAATTACGATCTATACCTTTTCCTGTTTGAGACTCGGCAAAATTGCGAAAAGCCCATTGGACCGCTACAGACAATGTTTAAAGCAGTTCATGGAACATAAAATTACAATTGGTCTTTATGGTGGGGGCGCAAGGTATTGCGCCCTCGAGAGCTTGGCAAATCAAGCCCCAACTGGACTTTTGCAGCTTTCTCCATTTATCTTTAAATTCCCTGTAATGGTAAAATTATGCAAAAAGACATTGAGAGTTTTTCAGATACACTTATAATAAACTAATAGATTGTAAAAATTTGGAGGCCCAAAGTAACCTTCAAGGGGAGGGTGTGGGTTTGGCGAGATTGCCTGCGCAAATAATCTGGCAATGGATAATTGGCGGCGTGGGAGTGTGGTTCAGCTTGGTGCTGCTGTGTGGCTGTACCCCGCCGGTGAGCCATCTTACCGAGGCCCAGGCTGCGGCCGCGGCGGTTGCCATTCCCGATCAGGACTTGTATCTTCTGGGGCCGGAAGATGCCATTGAAATTTCCGTTTGGAAAGAACCCGATCTGACCAAGCAACTGGTCGTGCGACCGGACGGGAAGATTACCTACCCCTTAATCGGGGAGTTGCAAGCTGCGGGGCGCACCGTCAAGCAATTGCAGGAAGAGATCTTAAAACGTCTTGAAAAGTTTGTGACCGACGCCCATGTGACTGTTATCCTGCTCAAGGCGCAGAACTATAAGATCTATGTCACCGGCAAGGTTAACAAGCCGGGAGATTTCTTGACCGGCAAACCCGTCAACGTGATGCAGGCCATCTCCATGGCGGGCGGCCTGACGCCCTTCGCCTCGCCCGGATCGATTATGGTTATCCGAACCATAGGCGGCAAGGAAGAGGCCTTCCCCTTCAATTATAAAGAGGTGGCCAGGGGCCAATTTTTGGAACAGAACCGGATGCTGTTGCCGGGAGATGTGGTGGTAGTGCCCTAATTGATAAGGAAAAACAGGTAATTTATGGGCACTAGAACCTGGGCGGGGCTGGCAATAATTATGAGCCTGTGGGCAACTAACCTGGCGGTTGCGGCTGATTGGTCCCTGGTGCCTGCGGTCAATCTTAAAACGGAATATAATAGCAATATTAACACTACTTCTGGCGGTTCTACCGGTTCTGCGGGCCAGCTGAGCGACTTCATTTTTACGCTCAACCCATCCGCCGCTTTTATTTATGCAACCGAAGCGTCCAAATTACAAGGCAACATAGGGATAAGCCAGTTGCTCTACGTAAAAAACACTGAATACAACCATACTGACCAGAATTACCAGATTAATGGTCAATACAGCCTGACGCCCCGCTTTAATATTTCATTAACCAGTAGCTTTATTTCAGATTCAACGGCACAACAGGAATTGCTTGCTTCAGGATTGAGTATTACCAGGGTTCCCAGGTTAGCTTTGGCCGTTGGCCCTGGGATAAGTTACAATTTGACGGAACGTTTATCGGCGAGCTTGAACTACAACTTTAATAAGGTTACTTATCAACCGGTCCAAACTACCCAATCACAGAACTCACAGAACTCACAGAATTATCAGAATTATTCCTCTCAGGCAGTGAGCCTGATGTGGCAATATTTGTTGAGCGAAAAGACCACGGTTTCCAATACATTTTCAGGCACCGAAACGACCTATACCGGCACCAACGCCAACGACTACAAAAGTTTATTAGTTTCTTTAGGAGTGAACCATAAATTTTCGGAGAGATGGCAATTTAACGCCGCCGGCGGAGTCAATTATTCTTCTTATACGAATAACAGCCAGATATCTAGTGCTGGGCAATTTCCTAATTTCGTGTCAGTGCCCACTCAGAAGCAAAAAGGCACCAACTTCAGTCCCTATTTCAACCTGGGGGCCACCCGCCAATGGACCAACCTGAGTATTACTGGGAGTTTCTCACGCAACCAACAAGCTTCGGCGTATGGTTACATTTCTCAGGTAAACGCCCTTTCCCTGGCGATAAATTATCAGTTTACCCAAAGATTGTCCGGTTCCCTGGGTGGTTCCTATTCCTTGAGTTCGCAGTCGTCAAACACCACTCAGAATCAAAACAATTATTACACCGTCGGCCCCCAGCTGAAATATCAGATTACGGAAAGATTGACCGCCTCATCGGCGTATACGTTTTCTAACCAAAACTATCAGGGCAACAATATTTCAGGTGGCAACAGTGCCCAGGTGCATAGCATTTCGTTAATGCTCACTTATGCATATCCGATACATTACCAAAAATAAATTGATTAACTTTTTTTTACAATTCGGCACCATCGACTTCGAGGCGGTAATAAACCCTCCAGGGAGTTAGAGGTGCTCATTTAAATTGGATGCTATTTCCTTGCAGATAAGCCCGAACAATTCCACCGAGGATTGGCGGCAAATCGCCCAGGCGGTTTTGAAGGTCGAGGCGCAAGCCCTCACCGAGGCCGCGGCCCGCTTGGATAATAATTTGACCAAAGCGGTGGAGCTGCTGCTGAAACATGAAGGTAAGGTGGTGGTCAGCGGCATTGGCAAATCCGGGCACATCGGCCAGAAAATTGCCTCCACCCTGGCCAGCACCGGCACCCCGGCGGTGTTTCTCCATGCCGCCGAGGCCGTGCATGGCGATTTGGGGATCTATACCCCGGGCGACCCCAGCATCCTGATCTCCAAGAGCGGCAGCACCGCGGAATTGCTGCGGCTCATCCCCGTCTTACGACAATTCCGGTCGCCGTTGATCGCCATCGTGGGAAACCTGAATTCCCCTATGGCCAAACAGGCTGACATAATTCTGGATGCCCGGGTGGAAAGAGAGGCTGATCCCTTGAATCTGGCGCCCACCTGCAGCACCACCACAGCCTTAGGCTTGGGAGATGCCTTGGCGGTAGCCTTGATGATGGCCCGCCGCTTTACCGATAAGGATTTCGCCCGTTACCACCCCGCCGGCCAGTTGGGACGAACTTTATGGTTGAAAGTGGCAGAGGTCATGCACCAAAATGATGCTGTGGCCTGGGTCAAGCCGGAAACCCCCTTGCGCCAGGTGATCATTGCCATGTCCCAGCGCCCCTTAGGCGCGGCTTGCGTCGTGGATGAGGAGTTTCAGTTGCTGGGGATAATCACTGACGGTGACTTGCGGCGGGCTCTCCTGACCCATGAAGACATCCGTATTCTGCAGGCATCCGATTGCATGATGCGGCAGCCCATCACCATAACCCCAGAGGCCAGCTTAAGGGACGCCACCCGCCTGATGGAAGATCGCCCCTCGCAGATTTCGGTCCTGCCCGTGGTGGATTCCCAAAGCCGGCGTTGCTTGGGCTTAATTCGGATTCATGATATTTATCAACCGGAATTAATCTAAAGGCTGGGAGTGCTCAACGGAAGATGTTGGATGAACCAAGAACCTCGGCACCTGAGAGGGTCAACCGATGATGCCCGATGAAACATTAGATGCCGGTTATTATCTAAATATTTTTAAGAACCGAAGAAGATACTTTGTTATTCCAGCCTTAGTGGTGTTGGTGGCGGCTATCCTGATAGCCCGGCTGTTGCCTGCCATCTATCAATCGAGTTCGACCATTTTAATCGAGGAACAGCAGATTCCCCAGGAGTTTGTCAGGTCCACGGTAACCGGCTTTGCCGATCAGCGGATCCAGAGCTTGACCCAACAGATACTCTCCCGGGTCAGGCTCTGGGAAATTGTTCAGCAATTTAACCTCTACCCGGAACTGCGGGAAAAACTCACCCGGGAAGAGATCACCGAGAAGATGCGCAGTGATATCAAGCTGGACACCATCAGCGCCGAGGTGGCAGGTCAACAAAAGGGACGGCGATCCAACCAGGCAGCGGTGACCATTGCCTTCTCCATCTCTTATCGAGGGAAAAACCCAGGGATGGTGCAAAAAGTTGCGGGAACGTTGGCCTCCCTTTATTTAGAACAAAATCTCAAGACCCGGGAAGCCCAGGCCCAATCCACCACTCAATTCCTGGAAGCGGAATTAAAGCAATTGCAGGAGCGCATCAAAGGCCTGGGGGAAAAGATCACTGCCTTCAAAGGGCAGTACGAGGGTTTGCTCCCGGAACAGCAACCGTTTAATCGCGAACAAGCGACGCGCCTGGAGATGGAAATCAAACAACTGGAAAATACTATCCGCAGCGCGGAGGAGCGGAAAAGCTATCATGAAGGGCAAATCGCAACGGTGAGTCCGGATACTACCTTCGCCGGCGCTCCTGGGGAACGGATTATGTCCCCGTCTGACCGCCTTAAAGGTCTGGAATTATCTCTGGCTGACCTCCGTTCCAAGTTTTCTCCTGACCATCCCGAGATCCGCAAGGTACTTCGGGAAATCGCCGAACTCAAAAAATTAGGAGGGACAACGGCCGGAAGCGCTATTGATCGCCGCAAAAGGCTTACCCAGCTCAAAGCAGAACTCGCCGAGAAGCAAGGGAAATATTCCGAGCAGCATCCGGAAGTTAAAAAGCTCAAAAGCGAGATCGCCCGTCTCGAACAAGAACCCTCAGCGGTTTTGAGTCCTCAGATAGCAACCGGTGCCGAGAACCCGGCGTACATCGCTCTAAGTAGCCAAATTAAGGCCGCAGAGAGTGATATCAGCGCTTTTCGCAAACAGCAGGCCATGTTGAAAGAAAAGTTACAAATATACCGGCAGCGTCTCGAAGAAGCCCCGAAGATGGAGCAGGAATACCTGGCGCTGATGCGGGATTATCAAAACGCCTCTTCAAAGCACCAGGAGGTCATGAACAAAATCCTGGAGGCCCGCATTGCCGAAGGCATGGAAGAACATCAGAAAGGGGAGAAATTCACCCTCATCGACCCGGCGAGTTTTCCTGAGAAGCCGGTGTCGCCTAAAAGATGGTTAATCTTTTTGGCCGGGGTCATCTGTAGCTTGGGGGCGGGGGTTGGTACCGTGGCCCTCGCCGAGCACCTGGATCATTCGGTGAAAAGTACCGACGACCTGGCCCGGCTCACCGGCCTGCCGGTCCTGGGGTCGATCGTGCGCATTCAGACAAAAGAAGATATTACCCGGGAAATGCGGAAACGGAAATTGATCTGGGCGGTTACCGCTTTTTCCCTGGTTATGGGACTGACCCTTTTTCACTTTTTTTATATGGACCTTTGGGTGCTTACGGCCAAGTTGCTGCGCCTGGCGGATAAGTACACCTGATTATCGAGATCCGGTGTAAGCCCAGCCGGTGATTAATGGAACAGATTATACCAATAGGAAGCTAAGACATTGAGTTTCATCAATAAAGCTTTAGAAAAAGCCAAATCTTTGCATCAGCAGAAAGTGAAGCCCGGTCCTTCCCCAAGCCAGGAAACTCCGCAGGCGCCGTTGCCTGACTTGGATGAGGTCACTGGTTTTGCCGAGACCCCAGGGGAGATCCAGTACACTTATACTCGCAAGGTGGCAGTGGATATGGATCGCCTGCGCCAGAATCGCTTGATTTTGGGCGGCAGCAACGAGCCCCTGGGGGAAGCCTATAAATTGCTGCGGACCCACATTTTGCATGGCACCAAGCGAGAAGGCCGGAATACCCTGATGTTTACTGGCCCCTTGCCCAACGAAGGAAAAACTCTTACGTCCATCAATTTAGCTATCGCCATTTCCCAGCGAGTCGGCCAGACGGTGCTGCTGGTGGATGGTGATCTGCGTAATCCGTCAATTCACCGCTACCTTGACCTGCCCTCGGGACCGGGGCTGGTCGATTATTTGACCTCAGGGTATCCCATTGCCGAAGCCCTGGTGCATCCCGAGGGCTTGGCCAATCTGGTGGTGCTCCCCGCCGGCCAACCCACCAGCCAATCCGTAGAACTCCTCAGTTCTCCCCTCATGGTGGATTTGGTTCGGGAATTGAAGCACTTTTATCCCGACCGGTTCGTGCTTTTTGATTTACCGCCTTTGCTGTATGCGGATGCTTTGGCCTTTGCCCCCCTGGTAGACGGCATTATTTTGGTAGTGGAAGCCGGCAGCACTCCCCGGGAAGAAATAACCCGCGCCCTGAAAATGCTCAAAGGATTCCCGGTTCTGGGGTGTGTGCTCAATAAGATAGATTCCATAGAATTATCTTATGACCATTATTACAAATACTATCCGGAACGAGACTCTTCGAAAAAATTCAAGCTGCCCTGGTTTAAATAAACTATGTACGAAGATTTTTACGGACTGAAAGAACGCCCCTTTACCCTGGTGCCTGACCCGGATTATTTATTCCTGGGCTCCCAGCACAAACTGGCCCGGGCTTACCTGGAATACGGCATCAAAGAGCGGATGGGGTTTGTGGTGCTGACGGGAGAGGTAGGCACCGGCAAGACCACCTTAATAAAATCCTTGTTGCGGGAAAAAGAGGCTAGCCAGCGTCTGGGCGTCCTTTATCAGACTTCCGTGGAGGCTGAAGATCTCCTGGATCTCCTGCTCAAAGAATTTCAAATTCGCGGGCCTTTGGGTGGCAGTCGGGCGGCCCGTCTCGGGGCGTTTAATCAGTTTCTGCTGTCGTCGCATGCCCGGGGCGAACACGTGGTGCTGGTGGTTGATGAAGCCCAAAATCTGGGCCCCAAGGCCCTGGAAGAACTGCGGCTGTTATCCAATCTGCAGACGGATAAGGAGCCGCTCTTGCAGGTAATTCTGGTGGGGCAACCCGGGTTGCGGGCGCGGCTCAGGCATCCGGCGCTCTGTCAGTTGGCCCAGCGGGTGGCCATCCATTACCATTTAAACCCCCTGAACCAAGATGAGACTAAAGATTATATTCGTTTCCGCCTGGCCCGGGCCGGCGGCAGCGGCATTTTCACCACTTCGGCTTTAGACAAACTGTATGATTATACCCAAGGAGTGCCCCGCCGGATAAATGTCTGGTGTGACCTGGCCCTGGTGGCCGGCTACGCTGAGGGCCGGCATGAGATAGACGCAGAGTTCATCGACCTCGTGATCGCAGCCCAGGGCGGCAGCCTGGAAGGCGCCGAGAGCGAAGGCTCCTCAATTTCTGAAGACTTGGTTCCCTTAACAGACACCCCGCCCAGCAGCATGCCGGTCTCTTATAATGGCCTGGAAGCGACGGTGGAAGAGCTGTCGGCTCGCTTGACTCGGTTGGAGGGTCTGGTCTTGGAAATGACGAGCCAGTTGGTGCCGGCCCTAACCAAATTTTTGTCAAAACAGCCACTTAGGCCAGACAAGCCCCCGGAAGAAGATATTGTACGCCACACTTCCTCGGGACCAGAAAAAATTGACCATGAAAGCACGCCGCCACCCCGGCAAAACTGGTGGGCCAGATTATTTAAAAGTAGATAAGGACCTTTTGGGGGTTGTAGGCCCCCACCTATCTGGTTAACTTACTGGATCAGGTTGTTCCTTACAATCAAATGCTACTCATCAATCTCTTTATGGTGTTTTAGTTATAAATTGCTGCTGCCGATGGTAAGTGCTTATATTATTTATTTAAAATCGATAGCCATCAAACCAAAGCCACGTTCTTCATCCTGGGGTGGGTGGCTGAGCGGTTCCCGGAGTTGGTACGGCAAATAGACGCCCATGGCCATGAGCTCGCCAGCCATGGCTACCGCCATCGACTGATCTATGATCTCTCGCCGGCCAAATTTAGAGATCATCTATCGCGCTCGAAAGAAGTCCTCGAAGATATTAGCGGCAAACCGGTGGCAGGATATCGGGCCGCCAGCTTCTCCATCGTCGCCAAGACCCTGTGGGCCCTGGATATGATCAAGGAGGCTGGATTCGTCTATGACTCCAGCATCTTTCCCGTGGGTCACCACGATCTCTATGGCATTGAAGGCTTTCCCCGCTATCCCTATGCGCACGCCAATGGCCTGGTGGAGATACCTCCCTCAACCATGATGATCTTGGGAAAGAATATTCCCTTCGGAGGCGGGGGCTATTTCCGCCTTTACCCGTATTGGGTAACCAATCATGGGATTCGCCGCATCAACCGGGAAGGCTATCCCGCCATGGTATATCTACATCCCTGGGAGTTGGACCCGGATTGTCCCAGGGTTGCTCAAGCAGATGGGCGCACCCGCTTTCGCCAATATGTCAATCTTCGGAAGACAGAACCGCGGCTAACGAGATTGCTGGAGGATTTCCCCTGGAGTACTGTAGGGGACTATTTGCGTATCGCCCAGACAGCAGGGAAACCGTTCTCTCCCATGCAGTCGATTGATTAGTTTTCCCCGATTTGCAGGTTCTCAGACCGAGTTGCAATCAAAAGGTAATTATTGGTAGCCGCAGGCTTTAGCCTGCGCCTGCACAGGCTGGAAAGCCTGTGCTACCATTTGAGTGCGAAGTGGT
>JAGVPN010000031.1 GCA_020052215.1 Syntrophobacterales bacterium | reverse complement strand
AAGCCCATCTCCGGCAGCCACTGCCGGGCGAAGGCGAAAACGGCATGGCAGTCCCGCATCATGGCGCTCACCGTGGGGGCGCCGGTGGAGCGGCCGTAACCCCGGTAATCCACCGGGAAAAAGTTGACGCCCTGGCGCCGGTAGAAGGGGGCTAACTCGTCATAATCGGCCACGATCTCGCCGTTGCCGTGGAAGAAGATGATGGTGGGGGCATCTGCCGCCGCCGGATGAAAACGGGCCCCCACCACCACGTTGTCGGCCACCGGGATCGAGAGGTCCCGGGCGGGAGGCCGGGCGCCGGCGAGGGTGATTTCGGGACGGGGGTGGAACAACCGCAGCAGCACCTCAGGCACGTCCAGGGGGGAATAATCCACGGCGTTCAGGTCCATCATGGGAACGGCTCTCCTTCCGGTGGCAACATGACCATCATGACTTTCACTATATGGCCAAATTCCTGGCGGGTAAATGGGAAAGTAGGAGCAGACGGTGGCAAAGGCAACATTTACAAAAAATACAAAAAAGCCGCAGGCAGGCTCAGCCCGGGCCGGGCTTGGGACCGGGAATTGGCGCCGGGCCAGCCAAAAACTCGCGGGCCTTGGGGCCCGCGATCAGGTAAAATGCCCCCCGCCTGAAGCTCAGGGGTCCACCGGATGAGCCCCGACGGGCAGCCGCCCCCGATTCAGGTCGCCGCGGAAAAGCCTGGCTGGGAGCTAGTGAAAAATCGATTCTTCACCAAGGTTTGTGCTATCATGCTTCCCACGCGCCGGCTGGCCGGCGAGCCGAGGGGCGTTTTCGGGGACAAATCCAAGGGGGGACCCCGCTAGCCGCTGATTTCAGGAGGGTAAGGACATAATGGTAAGAAAAACCGTCTTCTTAGGGGTAATGATCGCCTGGGCCGTAATCCTATTGTCGGCCATGACCCTGCCGGCCCAGGACCGGATGTTCACCTATGACTATTCCTTCAAGCCCGGTTCGGAGCCGGATGGGTTCAGGGGCCTCAAGTGGCAGACGGACATCGCCACCCTGGACCCGCTGCACACCATGGAAGTTATCGAGATATTCGGGCCGTTTGTTTACTATAAAAAAAATAAGGAAGACTTATATCTCATGTTTCGCACCAAGTAATGGCGCATAATTACTTAATTATTGCTTTAAAGATGGGTCAATAACATGGGAAAGGCTCCAGATTTGTGGTAAGATAAGAGTGCAAAATCACTATCAAAACCACATAAAAGGAGCCTCTCTTTGCATAACAGAAAGATCGCTCGTTTTCAAGGACAAATCGAAACAGCGCTGATAAATTTCCGTGCCAACTTGGAACTGAGGCTCAAGGAATTGTTTGCCGTGCTGCATATCCAAAGCCATCTGACCGGCGCCGGTATCCGCAAATGTGAGGGCTTCAGCCCGCGGCACCTCTTGTTTGTCCTGACCAATCTGGTGTTTCTGCACATCAAGACTGTCCATGACCTGCTCCACCGACCGCTGCAAAGCCTGTTTCTGGCCCAAAAAGATACCTTTTACCGCTTCAAGAAGGCCGAATGGAGTTGGGGGCCTTTTTATCGGCGCTTCCTCGCCCACCTGGGCGGGCGACTGCAGTGGTCCAAAACTGCTCGGGACAACTGCTTCATCCTGGATACCTCCACCCTCCCCAAACGGGGTAAGCGCCTGGAAAACCTGAGTTTCGTTTATGACCACACCCAGGGTAAAACCGTCAAAGGCTACGAGATCCTGACCCTGGGATTGTTGACGCCCGACAATTTTTATCCCGTGAACTTCGGCCACCATTTCTCCCAAACCGCCCCGGTGGAGGTCAGAGAGGCCCGGCCACTCAAGGCCAGAGGAGACTTGGCCCGTCGTCTCCGGGATGCCAGGTTGACCAAACCGGCCTTGGCCGTGAAGATGCTCAAGGCAGCCCTGGCTCAAGGCTTTCCGGCCTCCTATCTCTTGGTGGACGCCTGGTTTACCTCCCCCACCTTCTGTCGCCGCGTCCAAGACCTGGGCCTCCAGATCATCGGCCGTCTGAAGCGGGACCGCACCCTCTACTATCGGGCCGGTATCGGCTATACCCTGAAACAGCTCTATCAGGCCCACAAACACCGACTGGTCAAAGAGGCGACCTTAGGACTCGCCCTCTTCTCCGTGCCGGTAACCTGCGGCAACGGCCTGCCAGGCGTTGTGGTCTTGACCAAAGGCTATAAAGAGCCTGACCTGGAAACCCGACCGGGTGGCAAGATCAAGGCGGAGCCGCCTTGGGCCGCCTTTTTCAGCGCCGACCTCACCCTGACCGCCACTGCCGTGGTGCAAAAGTATTTGGGCCGCTGGTCCATTGAAGTGTTTTTCAAAGAGGCCAAGCAGCGCCTGGGTCTTGGTCAAGAGCAGTGCCGATCCTTTGCCGCTCAGGTGTTCTCCATCACCCAGGCCTTTTTCCGTTACAGCCTGTTGGCCTATCTCCTGGAGCACGATGACCAGTCGCAGACCATCGGCGACCTATTCCGCCAATTAGAGGAAGAGACCGGCAAGCTCACCTTCCTGGAGCGGCTGTGGCAATACCTCGTCACTTTCCTGAAAACTGTTTTAAACACCCTGGCCCATTTTTGTGATCCAGGACCTCAATTTCGAGATTATCTCGACGCTATCACCAATACTTTCAACCAGTTCTCACCACTTCAGGGGTGCGAAACTTGAGTTATATCTCGTGACGGTAAAACTTAATAATATCATCTATGAGTTCTGGAACGGCAAGTTTTCCGGCGTCATGATTAAAGTAAAGGGTTC
>JAGVPN010000340.1 GCA_020052215.1 Syntrophobacterales bacterium | reverse complement strand
ATCGTCGCTGAAATCCCGGGGTTCGCTGGTATAGATGCGCATGACCCCGATGACGTTGCCCTTGAGGTTGATGGGCACCGACAGGATGGACTTGATGCCCTCTTCCGCCGACTCCTTGACGTAGGTGGCCCGGGGGTCGAGGTGTACGTCGAAGATGGAGACCGCCTTGCCCATCATGGCGTCGGTGATGGACTTGTCGGTCCCCACCGGGCCTTTGTTGATGTAGCGGTCGCTCAGGCCGTAGGAGGCCACCAGTTCCATCTGCTGACGTTTTTCATCCAGCAGCCGCACCCCCGCGCCCTTGATGTCCAGGGCGGTGGTGACGGTCTTCACCAGGAGGTGGAGGACCTTTTTCACGTCCAGGGCGGAGTTGATCGCCTTGGAGACTTCCAGGAGGCCCTTGAGGAAGTTGAGTTCCTTGGTGCGGTCTTCATACATCCTGGCGTTGCTGATGGCCTGGGCCCCCAACTCCGCCACCGCGCAGGCGAAATCCACCTCCTCCATGGTGAACTCTCGGGGTTCCGCGGTCACTAGGCGCATGACGCCGATGACCTTGCCCTTGGCCACCATGGGGACGGCCACCAGGGTGGCGATCCCTTCTTCCTTGGCCTCCTGGGGATACTGCATGCGCGGGTCGTTGACCGCGTCAAAAATGGCCACCGGCCGGCCGGTCAAGGCCTCGGTGACACTCTTGTCCAGGTCCACGGTGCCCTTTTTGAGGTACTTCTCGCTCAGCCCGTGGGCTGCGGCCAACTCCAGCCGGTTAGTCTTGGGGTTGACCAGCCGGATCGTGGCCCCTTTCAGGTTCATGACTTCGGTGATTTGCCGCACAATGTGATCCAGCACTTCATCCACCGACAGGGTGGAGCTCAGGACCTTGCTGATCTCCTGAAAACTCCGCAGATACATCCGTTCTTTAAAAGCCGCCATCGCCGCCCCTCCCTTGTTGATTCTGGGTATCCTGTGGGAAATCCCGGATCGCCAAAATCTTCTGCCGCTCCCTTATTGTTGCTAATTTTCTCTCATCCGGCAAGGATGCCGCCAGCAGTTTCTTTACCGCTTAAAATCATATCACTTTTGGGACCGGGAGGAAATCTTTTAAGCGGGGTGAGGCGCAAAGCGCCTGGGGCCGGCGAACCCTTTCGCCCCCCCTGACTCAGTAATATTTTTCCTCAGAATCAGTTTGTGGTATAAACGCAGCCATGGAATTCATCCCCCTGCATTTCGCCGACCGCCTGACCGTGATCAATCCCCAGGGGACTATCGGGGTGGTGACCCTGTGGTCCAAGGTAGATTACGTCATCGAACGCTTCCGCCAGGCCGGGGTGGACCTGAGGGAGGAGACCAGCCCCATCGCGGTCTTCGGCACCCTCTACGGCAACGGCCTGAGGGAGATGCTGCGGAATTTGCTTTATAACCCGCAGATTGATCGGCTGTTGATTTGCGGGCACGACCGGTCTGGCTCCCGGGAGGAGTTGACCAATTTTTTTAAGTGGGGCCTGGAGTCTGTGGTTTCAGCCGAGGGCCTTATCGACGTCATTGTGCACTACCGCAGCCCGGAGCCCGGTGAAATCGTGATTCCTTTCCGTATCCGCCAGACGCGGCGGATTATTGACGGACTGGTACAACTGGACCGCTTTCGCCGCCCGCCCCTACTGGACTGGCTGGGCGACCCGCAGGACAAGGTAACCCTGACGCGGATCAATGAGTTTTTTGCGGCTTACCGGCCGCGAACCGTCCCCCCAGTTAACCGCGAAGAGCGGCCGCTTCCCGAAGTTGAAGTCCAATACTTCCCCAGCAACCCCCGGGGCCATGTGGTCGTGCGGGATACACCCATTGAAGCCTGGAAAGCAATGCTTTATCTGCTAACCCGCTTCGGCCGCCGGGTGACCTTGAAGAAGGGCGACCGCCTGGAGTTGCAGCACGTCAAGGTGGTGGTGGAGAAGCCCCGGTTCGAGGCAGAGGATCAACTCCAGGCCGTCAATCTCGCTTCCGGGAAACTGCGGCGCTACCAGGAAGATATCCTCCAGGGCGAACTCCGGCCCGATGAGACCTATAACTACGGCCATCGTCTGCGCACCTATTTCGGCCTGGATACCCTGGAAGAATGCGCTAACCGCCTGTTAAAAGACCCCGAGGACCGTAAATCTTATGTGGCCTTATGGGACACCGCCCGGGACCTGACGGTCAAAGAGGGCCGTCCCTGCCTGGTGTCCCTGTTTTTCCGCAAATTTGAGGGCAAACTGACGCTCAGCGCCACCTTTCGCACCCACAACGCCATGGACGCCTGGCCGATGAACGTTTATGGCCTTATGGCCATCCAGGGCTGGGTGGCGGAAAGGGCCGGGCTAGACCCCGGGGCCATCGTGGTCATCAGCCACTCCCTGGGTCTGGACCCCCGGGAGTTGGACCGGGCCATGATGATTATCGGCCAGCGGCCTTTCAAGGTGCGCCTCGACCCCATGGGATACTTCCGGGTGACCCTGGACGGCAGGGAAATCCTGGTGGAGCACCGCTTCGAGGACGTCACCCTCAAAGAATACCGCGGCAAGACCGCGGTATCCCTGCAGCACCAGATCGCCCGGGACGTGGCCGTCTCGGATATCAACCACGCCATCTACCTGGGACGCCAGTTGGCCAAGGCCGAAATGGCCCTCAAAGACGGCCGGGAGTTCGTGCAGGATTAGCGCTCAGCGCTCAGCAGTCAGCTTTCAGCTAAAGCAAGGGGCTTGGCGAAGGGAAAATGTCGGGTGGGCACCGGCCACCATTCATGCGGAACTATTTTGGAGCAGGCTAAACGGGCATGAGCCAATGGCGGCTCATCCCCGGCAATGAAAAATCCCCCCTGCCCCCCTTTTCCAAAGGGGGGTTTAAAGTTCCCCTTTAGCAAAGGGGGATTTAGGGGGATTTGAGTTTTCACGCTAAGGCCCGCGGCTACACCACCAACTCCTGGAGCGAACTCGGTAGCCAATCACCCGCAGGTGACCACAATTTCGATGACTAATTTTCGGTAGCCGAAGCAGCCATGTCCCCATCGCCTGACCTCCAAAGCAAATTTGTGGAATTTATGGTGGAGCATAACCAGCCCCGGATGGCTGGGTTTAAAAGCTGGATTTTCCATCCGGGCATGCTGTTTCAGGCTTCGGGAAAATGGTGGGGGGATCAGGGCCGCCGGGCCGCCCCGCATGAAGGCCTGGACCTGTACAGTTTTGCAGATGTCGGCGGCATTACCAAAACCGTGGATCAGCATACCCAAATCCCCGCGGCGTTTGCCGGTCACATCGTCAAAATCGACCGGGATTTTCTGGGAAAATCCATTTATATGAACCATGCGATCTTGACGGCCGGCGGCCGGCAGCTGTTGTCCGCGTTTGGACACACCGTTCCCCGGGATTCCCTGAAAATCGGCCGCCAGGTGGCCGAGGGTGAGATCATCGCGGCCATCTCGGGATTTTCCGGCAAACAAACCAACCTCCCGCCCCACCTGCACCTGACGTTTGCCTGGGTGCCGGTGGACGTAAGCCCAACTCGGCTTACCTGGAAAAATCTGGGCAATGATCCCGAGATAACGCTCATTGATCCGCTGGGGGTGATTTCGCTCCATATATAACAATTGCCAAAAGGTTTTTCCGTTAGGGGAATCATTTTAATCCCCCCTGCCCCCCCTTTAGAAAAGGGGGGAACTACCAGGAATTGCTGTTAAAGTCCCCCTTTGAAAAAGGGGGATTTAGGGGGATTTAAGAATCTCCAAGCGGAAAGAATTTATGGCAAACGCTATATGACGGCGGACCTGGTGGATTGAGCCGATAATTATTGAGGAAAACGCCATTTGGAAAGATATCGCCAATTTTAGCTTAATCCTCATCGGTACGGTCCACGGCGACCCCCGGGGCCAGGTCCGGGCCGGGAAACTTCTCGACCACCTGCGGCCGGACCTGGTCACCGTGGAGATCAGCCCCTTTTCCCTGCGCTACCGCCGGCGGCAGGGTGGCCGCT
>JAGVPN010000136.1 GCA_020052215.1 Syntrophobacterales bacterium | reverse complement strand
GTAATTCTGGCTTTATGGTCGCAACCACCGTAGGGGCGGTTCGCGAACCGCCCCTACAATTCGGATTATTACTTGTTTGACGGCAACTTGGTATAAATCGTCTATTCCGTGCACCTTACTCTTTAGTATACCAGTTTTATTCCATCGCGCGACGGCTTTCTCCACCATCTCCTGGGACCAAAGGAGATCTTTCAGCGATTTTATCATTAGCTTTACAAATTCTTAAAATCCTGCGAATAATGATAAAAATTTTTGATGACCAGGAATGTCTCTCAATCATCCGAATTCACCGTCGTCCTCAGATAACGCCAGGTGCGCCTCCGGAGGCGAAACTCCGCAAGGCGCAGAGTCAGCGGGCAGTTCCCTTAGATGCGATGAGTGACCTATCCAGACGTTTCGGCGCCTACGTGCACTTTATTATCTGGGCCCTGGCGCTGGTTGGATTATACCTGACCAGCCGCTACAGCCTGCCGCTGTTCCACGGTATCGCCGGGGTCTTCAGCGTCGTCATTGCCGTGGGCGTCTTTGCCGTCGCCTGGAATTCACGGGGCTTCCTGGAAAATAACTACCTGCTCTTCCTGGGGATTGCCTACCTGTTCGTGGGCACCCTTAACCTGCTCCACACCCTGGCCTATGGGGGTATGAGGGCGTTTCCCGGCTTCGGCGCGGATTTGTCCGTCCAACTGGGGTTTGCGGCCCGGGGCCTGGAGAGCGTCTCCCTGTGCCTGGCCCCCCTGTGCCTGGGTCGCCGCCTGAAGCCTTATGCGGTTTTTGTCGGTTATTCCCTGGCCGTTGCGGTTATCGCCCTGGTGATCTTTGTCTGGCGAATCTTCCCCCTGAGCGAGGCGGCCGGGCCTGGTCTGGCTGCCCTTCAGCAAACCGCCGACTACTTAACCGCCGTCATCCTGCTGGCGGCCCTGGCCCTGCTGTGGCGCCGGCGGGAGGAGTTCGACCCCGAGATGCTCCGCCGGTTGCTGACAGCCATCGCCCTGGCCGTGAGCTCGGAGCTGGCCCTCAGCGTTTTCCCCGAGGCGTTCGGACAGGCCGGCGTGGTGGGCCAACTGCTCAAAATTTGTTCCCTTTTTCTGATTTACCAAGCCTTGATCGAAACGGGGATCAGGAGGCCTTACCAACTGTTGTTCCGCAACTTGGAGCTGGGCGAGGCCAGGGTGCGCCAAGAGCGGGATTTTACCGACAGCCTCATGGAGACGGCCCAGGTGATGGTGGTGGTCCTGGACGGCCAGGGACGCATTAATCGCCTTAACCCTGCCGGCGAGAGGCTCACCGGGTATACCCTGGCCCAGGTGCGAGGCCGGCCCTTCTGGGAGGTTTTTCCGGCTCCCGAAGCAATTGACGCCACCAAAGAGGCGTTTTATCATCTTACTGCCGGGGATTTTCACCAGGCCCATGAGAGTGATTGGGTCGCCAAAGACGGCGCCCGCCGCCTGATCGCCTGGTCCGCCACGGCCCACACCGGGGAAGACGGGACGGTTTCGCACGTGGTCGGGACCGGCATCGACCTGACTGACCCGAGGGAAGCGGAAATTCGCCTCCAACGGCTCCGGACCGAACTGGAGCGTCAGGTTCAGGGAGGTGAGAAGAGGACCCGGGAACTGGAGGGCATCAAGGGGGAACTGGACAGATTCTATGAGGCGGTGTCTCACGATCTCAGGTCCCTGCTCCGCTGGACCAGCGGCTTCTGCCAGGCCCTGGAGGCGGTCGGCGCCCACCGGCTCGACTTTAAGGGGCGCAGGTATCTCCGCCGGTTGCGCCAGGCGATTCGGCAGGCGGGGGAGCTCACCGAGGCGTTGCTGCATCACTCCCGCCTGGCCCGGGCCGAAGTTAAGCGGCAAGAAATCGATCTCAGCGGCCAGGCCCACGCCATCGCCGCAGCTCTCCAGCGCACCGCGCCGGCTCGCCGGGTGGAATTCATCATCGGCGCCGGCCTCTCCGCCGAAGGCGACCCCGCCATGCTCCGTTGGGTCCTGTCGAACCTTCTGGGCAATGCCTGGAAATTTACCGAGCACCTCCCCCGGGGCAAGATTGAGTTTGCGGCCCTGCCCGCCACGGACGAGCCCCGGGGTTTCCTGGTCCGGGACAATCGGGCCGGCCTGGCCCCCACCGGCGGCCGCGGCTGGTTTAGAGCTTTTCAGCGGTTGCACGCCATCAGGGACTTTACCGGCGCCGGCCTGGCCACGGTGCAGCGCATCATCGAGCGTCACGGCGGCCGCGTCTGGGCCGAAATCGACCTGGGGCAGGGGGCCACGTTTTTTTTCACCCTGCCGAAGCGAGGCCAGGGATCAGTCCCAGAACCCGCCGGGGGAGATCAGCCGGACTCTTTGACCGGTTAGCTCGTGTGCTTCCGAAAATAAGGAAAATGTCCCCGCTGGGTTTACCGTGAAAGTTCATCCGTAGGGGCGGTGCGCGGCGCGCCCCGTCGTCTGCGGCAACCGATGGTTATGTGGTCATCCGGGCGCAACCCGAATGGCATGCCCTTATTCCAGTTTGGTCACTGTGGCCGCGTCTTTCAACCCAGTGTCTTCTCCGTCGTCTTCCTCGACTAAGGAGGGCAAGGCAAGAAACTCCAAGGCTTCCGGTTCCGGCAGTTGCTCCACGTCACGGAGCTTTTTTAACATGGCCCGGCTTCGCACCCCGGTCTTTTCAATCGTTCGGCTCGCCGTGTCGAGCTGGTGCTTGACCTTGTCCAGGACCTCGCCGAACTTGCCGAATTCTGTCTTGACCGCCCCCAAGACCCGCCACACCTCTACGGCCCGCTGCTCGATGGCGAGGGTCTGGAAGCCCATGCGCAGGCTGCTCAAGATCGCCGCCAAGGTGGTGGGACCGGCCACCACCACCCGATAGCGGTGCTGCAGGTCTTCGACAAAGGCCGGCTGCCGCAGCACCTCCGCATAGAGCCCTTCCGTAGCCAGGAACATGATGGCAAAATCGGTGGTGTGGGGT
>JAGVPN010000118.1 GCA_020052215.1 Syntrophobacterales bacterium | reverse complement strand
TCCCCCTAAATCCCCCTTTGCTAAAGGGGGACTTTAAAACCCCCCTTTGAAAAAGGGGGGCAGGGGGGATTTTTCATCCTCGGGGGTGAAACATTGGTGCTTCATGGACGTTTAGCCTACGCCTGCACAGGCGAGACGCCTGTGCCACCGGTTGATTGCGACTTGTTATAAGGTCGCGGCATCGACCCCGGCCGAGACGGTTGAGGAACCGGTTCGCCACCGGGACACCCAGACCCTCAACGGCTGAGCTTGCTTCGCACCTGCCGCGCCAACTCCTGAAATTCCGGAATCTGCATTTGTGACACCATGGCGGTATAGAGGCCCAGGCCGACGCCAATCACCCCTGCCAGACTTAGGATGCGCCCCGCCAGACCGGCCCCCAACCAGGCGACGGCCCGGGGGTGAAGCCAGGATACGGCCAGCCCCATAATCAGGCTGGCCCCGGCTACTTTGCCCAGCGTCAGGATGAGGCCACCCACCTTAAAACCTGACAGTTTGCGGTACAGCACCGCCGCCAGGAAGGAAAAGTTCAAGATCATGCTCAAAGACATGGATAAGGCGATGGCCCGGTGCTGGAGGGTTGTTAGGGTGAGGTGAATAATCAAGAGGTTGGCGGCCACCGTCACGAAGGAGCCCAGCACCGGTATCCGGGTGTCATCCAGGGCATAATAAACCGGCACGATGATCTTGACCCCGGCAAAGGCTACCAGTCCCAGGGAGTAGAGCGCCAGGGCTGCGGCCGTCTGTTGGGTATCCACCGCGGTGAACTGGCCGTGCTGATAAATCAGCCCAATTATGGGCTGGGCCAAAAAGATCAAGCCGCAGGCCGCGGGCAGGGTAACCAGAACGGCCAGGGATAAGGAAGAGTTAAGGGCTTCCCGGAGGGCGGCCAGATCGCGATTGGCGGCGTGGCGGGAGACCAAAGGCAAGGTGGCCACCATCAGGGCCACGCCGAACAGGCCCATGGGCAGATGGAACAGCCGGTAGGCGTAATTGAGCCAGGAGACGCTGCCCTGGGCGCAACTGGAAGCATAGAAGGTGTTGATGAAGACATTGATCTGAGTGGCGGACAGGCCCACCACCGCAGGCAGCATCAACTTGACGATCCGCAGCAGTCCCGGCTCCCTGAGATTAAGGACCCATTGGAGCCTGAATCCCACCCGCCACAACAGCGGCAACTGGAACGCCAACTGCAGCGAGCCCCCCACCAGGGTGCCCCAGGCCATGCCGACGATGGGGGCCACCCCGAACCGGGGCGCGGCCAGAGTCAGACCCACGCCGGCGACGACGGAGCCCAGGTTGAAAAAACTGGAGGCCAGGGAGGGAACAAAAAACTTGCCTTTGGTGTTGAGAACTCCCATGGCCAGGGCGGCCAGGGACACCAGGATAAGGAAGGGGAACATGATCCTGGTCATCAGGGTGGTAAGTTCCAGCTTCCCCGGGACCGCGCCGAAATCCGGGGCCATGACCCCCACAATATCCGGGGAGAACCACATGCCCACCGTGACCAGCAGGCTCAGGAGCAGGGTGAAGCAAAAGACCACGTTATTGGCCAGTTGCCAGGTCTTCTCCTGCCCCAGGCGCTGCTCGTAATCGGTGAAAACGGTAACGAAAGCGGAGCTCAAGGCCCCTTCGGCAAACAAGTCCCGCAGCAGATTGGGAATCCGGAAGGCAACGACGAAGGCGTCAAAGGCCAAGCCCGCGCCAAATAGTCCGGCAAAGACTTGTTCCCGCACCAGCCCCAGAACCCGGCTGGAGAGGACCGCCAGACTGACCGTCCCTGCGGCCCGGGCGATGGTTCCCGTTTGGCTGGCTGAGTCCTGGGGCAAGGGTTACACCGAGCGGGGCAGGTGCGGCAGCAACCGGAGGCGCCGCTTCCAGGCCTTGGAGGCAAAAACTTTCAGGTGTTTGGGTACGGGGCGGATCACCGCGGGTGGGGGTCACCCTGGAGCCGGGCTGCGGCCCCCGGGGTTCTAACCGGCATCGGCCTGCCTGCCTCTCGAGGCGGAAGACCGCTTCTTTTTATTGGTGCGGCTCTTGGCAGCCACTTTGTCCTTCTTGGACGGCGGGGCCGGAGCTTTGGTGATCTTACCGGCCTTATCCTGGGAGGTTAGTTTTTTCCCCTTGGGGACAACCCGGTTCGGCCTGGGTTTGGGAAGCTTCTTTTCCGGTCCTATCTGACTGGCCGGCGTCTCCGGATGCAGCAGGGCATAAGCCGGCTGCTCCGGCGCCCCCTGGTTCGGGCTTTTGACCGGCGGATATTGGAGACGGTCCACCCGATCCGGCCACCCCTCGGCATACACGGTCCCGAGAAACCCGGCGAGCTTCAACCGCTGATCATTCTTGTCGGCGTAGAGGCAACACCAGAAAATGAACCCCACCCCGGCGGCGACCCCACCCGCCAGGGCAAGCCGGCTAAGCTTGCGCCAACGGCTTCGTGTGCGGACATAACCGCCCTGACGATGATAAACCAAGGAAAACAGGGCGTACATCCCATAAGCCCACAAAACTACAGCTAAAGTTGCCAGCACCGGTTCTCCTTATACATGGGTGATTACAGCATAACAATAATATTTTTTCGAAGTCAACCTTTTTCCCGCGTCCCTTATCAACAGTTTGCACCCTGTCATTAAATTGACATATGGGAGGCTTTGGAGTATCTTTTTATAAGCGAGGGAGATCTATAATGAAACGAGGTAACGCCTCCATCCTGGTGGTGGATGATGATCCGGCCCTGCTCAACAGCCTTAAAGAAATCCTGGAGGCAGAGGGCTACGAGGTAATCGCCGCCGCGGATGGGGAAAGCGCCTTGCATCGTTTGAAGGAGCAAACCTTTGACCTGGTGCTGAGCGACCTGGCCTTACCCGGCCTGGACGGCATGGAATTGCTGAAATATCTGAGGCGGGAGGCGCCGGCGTGCCCTTGCATCATCATCACCGGCTACGGCACCATCGCCAACGCGGTGTCTGCCATGCACCAGGGGGCCTATGATTATTTCACCAAACCCGTGGATCCCACCGAACTCCGGCTGGTGGTGGCCCGGGCCCTGGAGCACCGCCATCTGAAGTGGGAAAATCGGCACCTCAAGAAACAGCTCCACCGGCGGTACGGCTTCGCCAACATGGTAGGCAACAGCCACGGCATCACCCGGGTCTTCGACCTGATCCGCAAGGTGGCGGACACCGACAGCAACGTCTTGATCCTGGGCGAATCCGGCACCGGCAAGGAGCTCATCGCCCATGCCATCCATTATAACAGCACCCGGCGGGAAGGGCCACTGATTCCGGTCAACTGCGCGGCTATTCCCGAAGAACTGCTGGAAAGCGAGCTCTTTGGGCATGAACGGGGCGCCTTCACCCACGCAGTCCGCACCCGCATTGGCCGCTTTGAGCTGGCCAACGGCGGCAGCATCTTTTTAGACGAGATCTCGGAGATGAGCCCCGGCCTCCAGGTGAAGATCCTCCGGGTCTTACAAGACCACTCGTTTGAAAGAATCGGCGGCATTAAGACCCTCCGGGTGGATATCCGGGTAATCGCCGCCACCAACCGGGACTTGGAAGAACTGGTGCGTCAGAACCGGTTCCGGGAAGACCTCTTTTACCGCCTCAATGTCATCCCCATCCGGGTGCCGCCGCTCCGGGAGCGGGTCTCCGACATTCCCCTGCTCACCCGACACTTCCTGCAGTTATTCAGCCGGACCAAGAAAAAGCCCCTCAAGCGGTTCAGCCCTGCGGCCATGGACCTCCTCCGGCGGCACCCCTGGCCCGGGAACGTCCGGGAACTGGAAAACCT
>JAGVPN010000408.1 GCA_020052215.1 Syntrophobacterales bacterium | reverse complement strand
TTCCGGCATCTGGCCATGGGCCATGGCCACCCGGGCTTCCGGCACCATTTCCCGGACATGGCGGGTCCAGGTGGCCAGGCTCCGCACCCGGTTGTGCACAAAAAAAACCTGGCCGCCCCGGTCCAACTCCCGGCGGATGGCGGACTGGATCACCGCGGTCTCCGGCAGGCAGACATAGGTGCGGATGGCCCGGCGGTTCTCCGGCGGGGTGTTGATCAGGCTCAACTCCCGGAGGCCGGTGAGGGATAACTGCAGGGTGCGGGGGATGGGGGTGGCGGTGAGCGTGAGGCAATCCACGGTGCGCCGCCACTCCTTCAGCCGCTCCTTCTGGCGCACCCCGAAACGCTGTTCTTCGTCAACGATGGCCAGCCCCAGGTCCCGGAAGGCGACATCTTTGGACAGCAGCCGATGGGTGCCGATAAGGATGTCAACTTTGCCTTGCACCAGGTCCGCCAGGATGCGTTTCTGCTCCGCGGCGCCCCTGAACCGGCTCAAGGCCCGAACCTCCAGGGGAAAATGGGCCAGGCGGCGCCGGAAGGTGTCATAGTGCTGTTCCGCCAACACCGTGGTGGGCACCAGGACCGCCACCTGTTTGCCGTCCATGGCGGCCTTGAACGCGGCCCGCACCGCCACCTCGGTTTTGCCGTAGCCCACGTCCCCGCAAACCAGGCGGTCCATGGGCGTATCCGACATCATATCCGCCAGCACGTCGGCGATGGCCACCAACTGGTCCGGCGTTTCCTCATATTCGAAGGTGGCTTCAAACTCCCGGTAAGTCGGGTCCGGCGGCGAGAAGTGGTGACCCGGCAACACCCGGCGCAGGGCGTACAGTTCCACCAGTTCCCGGGCGATCTTTTCCACCGCCTTTTTTACCCGGGTCTTGGCCCGCTCCCAGGATTTCCCCCCCAGACGGGCCACCCGCGGGCTGGCGCCTTCCACCCCCAGGTATTTCTGCACCAGATTCAGGCGGTCCACGGGGAGATACAGGCGGTCCCCCCCTTGATATTCCAGCTCCAGAAAGTCGTTGATTTCGCTGCCCACCGTGAGCTTGACCAGCCCCCGGTAGATGCCGATGCCGTGCTCCAGATGGACCACGGCATCACCTTCCGCCAGGTCGGCCAGGGAGGTGAGGTCCTGGAGAGGGCTGGCTTTTTTGCGGCGGCGTCCTTCCGGTCGGAAGCCCAGGGCTTCATCTTCGGTGAGGACCACCAACCCTTCCGAGAGCAGCCGAAACCCCCCGGTCAATTCGCCCACGGTGATTGCCACCCGGCCCCCGGGTTCCCAGGTGGGCGCCGGGGAGAAGTGCACCTCCAGGCCCTCTTCGGCGAGCAACCGGGCCAGGCGTTCGGCCCGGTGCTTGCTCCGGGACACCAGGAGGACCTGAAACCCGGAGCTGCGCCATTCCGCCAGGCGCTGCGCCAGGGCCGGTATCAGCCGGCCGGCCTCGTCCCCGGCCTGGGCCAGTTCCTCGGCCAGGTGATCGTTTTTCTCCACCTGGAAGCTGAGGTCCAGGTCCTGATCCGGGCGCCCCCAGGGCAAGAGGGGGCAGAAAATTTGGCTGAAACCGCGGCGCCGCTCCTCCCAGGGGGTTTGATCCAGCCAACCCGCTGGTTCGGCGGCCGCGGCTTCTTCCTGCTTATTAAGCTCCTGCCTCAGGATCAGTGGGTCCCATTCCACCACCACGGTGTCCGGGGGCAGAAAATCCCACAGGGTCTGGGGATGGTCATAAAACTCCGCCAGATGCCGTTCAATGCGGGGGAACTGCCGGCCCTCGTGGACGTGGTCCCAGAATTCCGGGTCTTGGCGGCGGCTGCGCCGGGCCAGGGAGCGCTCTTTGACGGCGTCATCCAGCACCACTTCACTGGCCGGGAGCACCATCAGGTCCTCCAGCGTCCCCTGGGACCGCTGGGTGGCGGGATCAAAGAGGCGGATGGACTCCACCTCATCCCCCCAGAACTCCAGCCGCACCGGCTGAGGATAGAGCGGCGGGAACAGGTCGATGACCCCTCCCCGAACGCTGAACTCGCCCCGTTCTTCCACCACGGGGCGGCGCTCATACCCCCCCTCCAAGAGGTGTTGGAGAAAAACCGGCCGCTCCAGGCTTTCTCCCGCCACTACGTAGGCCAACAGGTCCCGGATTCGGCTTTCCGGGGGCAGCTTCTGGCGCAGGGCCATGGCCGGAGCCACCATGAACCAGGGCTCCTTCGAAGTCAGAGCCACGGACGCGGCTCCCAGGCGGGCGCAACTCACGTCGGCGTCAAAGCTCAGTTCCCGGAAGGACAAGACCTCGTGGGCCGGGAACATGAGCACCCGGGACTCCGGGCCAGTGGCCCGCACAGCCTCTTCATCCAGAAAAAAAGTCAGATCCTTAAATATTTGTTCAGAAATATTGACATCCGGCGTAATGAGGAGAACCGGGCGGTGGAGGTGCTGAAAGAGTCGGGCCAGGATATAGGCCCCGGCCCCGGGAGTAAGGCCCTGGAGATGCGCCTGCCGGGGCTCCCGGGAGAGGGCAAGGGCCAGGTGCTGCGCTCCTGCGCTGCTGGATGATTTGACTGCCACTGGATAACTATAAACCGGCAGGGGAGATTTTTCAAGAAGTCCCCGGATAGCGCAACTGGGGCAACTCCGCCCTGGCCCGCGGCTTGCCCGGAACCTTAGGGGTGATCTTAGGGGGAACCTCACCGGGTAACCTTATCCCCGCCGGCGGGATTATTTTGAGATATTTCGCCAGGCCGCATTCAGTCAGGTTTTTCAAGATTAACGGTTCATTTGTTAAACATTCTTGCATTTCAATAAGGCCAAGGATAACCAGAGGTTCACGCCTGGGAGGATTTCCATGGTTCGATGTCTGCACCTCCCGGAAAAATTTTTTTACCAAACCCCGGCCAGGGCGCTTTACCAGCCGCAGCCAGCAGGGTCTGGCCGCCGGTGCGGCAGACCACCTCTGGCTGGCGGTTTATCTTTCTTGATGCGTAACTTACCGTAATATCAACTTTATTTACCACAGCCCCCTATTCCTTCCCCGACCTCGACAATCTTTAAAATAACCTGACGGGAATGCCTGGTTGGCAACAAACTTGCAACAATTTTTCAATAATAAAATTTTTGCGTGGATTATCGTGGCGCAGATTAACGCACCGGTTGAGAACTCCAACCAACTCACTTCCACAGGGATCACATCGTGCTGATACTTACCCGCAAGATTGGCGAAAGCATTCTGGTTGGCGACAACATCCGGCTGGTGATGCTGGAAATCCGCGGCCGGCAGATTCGGCTGGGCATTGAAGCTCCCGCGGAAATTGTGGTCCTGAGAGAGGAAATCGCCCAGCGCCTCACCGATGAAAACCTGCGGGCGGCCAGCTTCAACTACCAGGAGGCGCAGCAGGCGGTCAACTCCCTGGCTTTAGAGTTTGCCCATCGCCTGACCTTGCGGCCCCCTCGTCCCGAATCTCCCACCGTCACCATCGAATCCCAGGCTTTAGGCCGGGTGACGGTGCCGGCAGACCGCATCATTACCTTCGCGTCGGGACTGCCGGGATTCCCTGAAGCGTGCCGTTATGCCCTGGTCAACGACCACCTGGAACCGCCCTTTTATTGCCTCCAATGCGTGGATAACCCTTCTCTGGCTTTCGTGGTGACTGACCCCTTCGCCCTGGTGCCGGATTATCGCCCCAAGAATGGCGTGAGCACCTTGCAAGAATTGCACGCCAGCAGTCCCGAGGACTTGCAGGCTTTGGTGACCCTGACCATCCCCCCGGGACGGCCCCGGGAGATAACCGCCAATCTGATGAGTCCACTCCTGATTAACCAGGGGCAGGGGTTGGGCAAACAGGTGGTCATCGAGAAACCCCATTATTCCCATCAGTATCCGGTTATGGCAGTGAAAGCGGACTGCCAGCCCCAACCGGGTTCTCCCGGCGGAGTATTGCCGGAGGCGCAGTAAAGTTTCATGTTTTGGATAACTCCCCCGTTCCAATCATGAAACAAAGTTGATTCACCCCTGTACACCCCTTCAAAACAAACCAGGCGGGCTTCGGCCCGCCTGGTTTGTTTATCTCTTTGCCGCTAGATTCACATGGGTTTGGTTTCCATGGTGGACTCATCTCCCAGAAACTTCCAGGGGGAGAGGCCGGTGGTCAGGGAGCCGGTATCGTAGTCGAACATCTCTTTCACCAAGGCGTTGCCCTTCTTGTAGAGCACCCTTAAAGGAATGTCCGCCGGACAGTTTTCTTCGCACAGGCCGCAGTCAATACAGCGTCCGGCCATGTGGAGGGCGCGCACCAGTTGAAAGATGCTGTCCGGGGGCACCTTCCCGGTGCTCATCAGGTCGGGGTGCTCCAGGGCGCATTCCTTGCAGAAGCACATGGGGCAAATATCCCGGCAGCCGTAGCACTTGACGCACTTATTGAAGGCGCTCATCCACTCCTGAAAAGCCGCCTCGCCGGCCAGGGCGTCGATCCGGTCCACCCGCTGGCTCCGGAGCACCGGTTTGCACTTGTTCCCGGAGTCGATCACCGACGGCCAGGGGCCGGGGCATTCGCAGTAGTCGGCCTGGTCCTGGGGGCAGGCAACCCCCACCAGGACCACTTTTTCCGGGTCCAGTTGGCCCCACTTGTAGAGCTCATTGAGGCCCCGCTCATCGCAGCCCCTCACCTGAACAGCAAAGGTGGCGTCAGGGTAGCCCTTGGCCAACTGTTGCAGCAACTTGTCCAGGGGGTAACGGGCATCCCCCGGGGCGACGATGGCCTGGCCCACTTCCTCCGGGCGTGCCGGGGTAAACAGATGGGGCAGCGGGTGGCCGTCCTTCATGATATACCCTAAATACCCCGCCACTTTGCCGTCTTTGAGCAGGTTCCGGACCTTTTCACGCAGCCTATCCATGAAGTCGTTCCTTATCTCTTTCTGAATGGTTCAGGTTATGCGGCCTTGGGCGCCAGTTTCAGGCGCGAGGGGCCCAGCTTCTTGATTTTTTCGGTAAACTCCCGCACCACCTGGGCAAACTTGGGACCTTCGGCGGCGGAGATCCATTCCAGGTGCAACCGCCCATCTTCGAAGCCGGTGAATTTCAGGAGGTCCTGGAGGAAGGTCATGCGCTTGATGGTCATGTAATTGCCCTTCAGGTAGTGGCAGTCGCCGATGTGGCAGCCGCCGATGAGCACCCCGTCGGCGCCCTTCTGGAAGGCCCGGAGCACATGGTGGGGCGAGACCGTACCGGAGCACATGACCCGGATCACCCGGATGTTGGGGGGGTATTGCAAGCGGCTGACGCCAGCCAGGTCCGCCCCGGCATAGGTGCACCAGTTACAGAAAAAACCAATGATTTTCGGTTCGTACTCTTTTTCGGCCATTTGGGAACCTTTTCTCTTTAAGTTGCATTATATTGGCGCCTTGGCACCTTGGCGTCTTGGCGAGAAACTCCTCACGCCAAGACGCTAAGACGCCAAGAATAATCAACCCGCAGCTTCTTCCATCTCTGCTTCCAGTTCCGCCAGGGCCTCATCCACCTGGGTGTAAAGCTGCTTGTGGCTGAACCCGAAGAGAGTGATGCACTCGGAGGGGCAGTTGGCGGCGCAGGTGCCGCAACCCTTGCACAGGGCCTGGTTCACTTCCGCCAGTTTTTCGTCTTCCTTGAAACCGATGGCCCCAAAGGGACAGACCCCCACGCAGGCCTGGCAGCCGGAACAGGCCGCCGGGTCAACCTGGGCCACCACGCCGCCGGCCCGGATCACATCCAGGGCCAGGATCAACGCAGCCCGGGCCGCCGCCGCCTTGGCCTGGGCGATGGCTTCATCCATGGGCTTGGGATAATGGGCCAGTCCGGCCACAAAGACGCCGTCGGTGGCGAAGTCCACCGGCCTGAGCTTCATATGGGCTTCCAGGAAGAAGCCGTCGTTGTTCAAAGGCACCTTGAACAGTTGGGCCAGCTTCTCCTGTTCCTTGACGATGATGGCCGAGGCCAGGGTCAAAACATCGGGATTCAGGTGCACCGGGATTCCCAAGATGTGGTCAATCACCGTCACGGTCAGGCTGCCGTCCGCGGCTTGCTTGACTTTGGGCTTGTTTTCCAGGTCGTAGCGGATGAAGATTACGCCTTTTTCCCGGGCCTCTTTGTAGATGTTTTCCCGCAGGCCGTAGGTGCGGAGATCCCGGTACAGAACGTAGACGTCCATGTCGGGATTGATCTCTTTGAGCCGGAGGGCGTTTTCCACCGAGTGGGTACAGCAGACCCGGCTGCAGTAGGGCCGCTCCGGTTCCCGGGAGCCGACGCACTGGATGAAGACCGCGGAGTTGGCCCCGGTGACCAGAGGATTCTTTTCCCGCAGCGCCTGGTCCATTTCCAGGGACAGGAGCACCCGGGGATTCTCTTTATAGAGATATTCTGTGGGCTTGAAGGAATGGCCGCCGATGGCGATGATGGCGGCGCCATGGGGCACCTCGGTTTCCCGGCCCTCGCTGGCGATGGTTGAAACAAAGTTTCCCACGAACCCCGTAACGCCGGTGATTGCGGCGTTCAGGTGGACCTGGACTTTGGGGTGAGCCGTCACCCGCTGCACCAGGTCATCCACATAGGGCTGCACCGCTTCGCCGTTCCAGGTATGGTTGAGCTTGCGGGCATGACCGCCCAGGAAATCCTTTTTCTCAACCAGGGCGACATCGTAGCCCTGGTTGGCCAGGCCCAGGGCGGCCTCCATACCGGCCACGCCGCCGCCGATAACCAGACCGGCCTTGGTGACCGGCAGATCGAATTCCTGCAACGGCGGCTGCAAGCCCACCGCGGCCACGGCCATGCGGACCTGGTCCTTGGCCCGATGGGTGGCGGCTGCCGGCTCGTTCTGGTGAACCCAGGAGCCCTGATCCCGGATGTTGGCCATCTGAAAGAGGTACTTGTTGAGGCCGGCTTCCGTGATGGTCTCCTGGAAGGTGGGTTCATGGGTGCGCGGCGTGCAGGAGGCCACCACCACGCGGTTGAGGTTGTGCTCCTTGATCCGTTCCTTGATGAGTCCCTGGGTGTCCTGGGAGCAGGCAAACAGGCTGTTCTCTACGAAGGCCACGTGGGGGAGGGTCTGGGCGTAGTCCCGCACCGCCTCCACATCCACCACGCTGGCGATATTGACGCCGCAGTGACAGACGAAGACGCCGATCCGGGGCTCTTCGGCGGCCACATCCCGCTCAGCGAACACGGGCTTTTTCTTGGCCAGGGAGTAACGGGCGGCAGACAACATCTCGCTGGCCGCAGAGGCGGCGGCGGAGGCTTCCATCACCGACTGGGGGATGTCCTTGGGGCCCTGGAAGGCGCCGCACACAAAAACTCCGGGCCGGCTGGTGGACACCGGGGTAAAGGAAGAGGTATCCGCGAACTGGTCGGAGTTGAGCCCAACCCCCAGGGTCTTGCCCAGGGCCATCACTTCGGGGGCCACTTCCATGCCCACCGAGAGGATCACCAGTTCAAAGATCTCATCTTTTAAGTTGCCGTGTTCGTCAAGATACCGGATGTTGACGTCATCGGAGCCGGGCACCGGATCGATGGTGTGCACCCGGGAGCGGATGAACCGGACCCCCTGCTCGTCCCGGGCCCGCCAGTAATACTTTTCGAATTCTTTGCCGTGGGTGCGCATATCCATGAAGAAAATCGCGGCATCCAGGGGCACTTTGCTATGCTCCTTGGCGATGATCGCTTCTTTGATGGCATACATGCAGCACACCGCCGAGCAATAGCTGTGGTCGCAGTGATTTACATCCCGGGAACCGACGCACTGGAGCCAGGCGATCTTGGTGGGTTCCTTGTGGTCCGAAGGCCTGACCATGTGGCCCGAGAAGGGTCCGGCCGCGGCCAGGATCCGCTCGAATTCCATGCCGGTGATGACATTGGGGAGCTTGGTGTAATTATAGGCGCTGTAGCGGCTGGGATCGTAGGGTTGAAAGCCGGCCGCCAGAATGACCGCACCGACATTGATATCCCGGTCCACATCCTGCTGATCAAAATCCACCGCCCCGGTGGGGCAGAATTTTTCACAGGCCTTGCACTTGCCGCCTTTTTTGAAATAGATGCAGGTATCTTTATCAATGGCATACTTGGGGGGCACCGCCTGGGCATAACTCAAGTAAGCCGACTTACGCTTGGCCAGGCCCATGTTGTATTCGTCGGGCACCTTCTTGGGGCATTTCTCAGCGCAGAGACCGCAGGAGATGCACTTCGCCATGTCGATATAGCGCGCCTTCTGGCGCACCTTGACCGAGAAATTCCCCGGCTCGCCACTGATCCCGACAACCTCCGCCGGAGCCATGACCTCAATGTTAATGTGCCGGCCGACCTCGACCAGCTTGGGCGAGATAATTCACATGGCGCAGTCATTGGTGGGAAAGGTCTTGTC
>JAGVPN010000407.1 GCA_020052215.1 Syntrophobacterales bacterium | reverse complement strand
TAGGGTTCCGTCTTTCCGGCGGTTCCTGACCTCCCCTGACCAGAGGCCGGTCGCCCGCAACTGCTCCATAATATCCCTGGCAATCCTGGCGCTCTCCTCTGCCGAACCATCGTTTAATACGGTTACCGGTTGACCGATCAATTCCCCCGGCTGATAGCCGAACATGGCGCAGAATGCCGGGTTAGTAAAGACGATCCGGTCATCTTCGCCAGTCATGGAGACGCCTTCGGCCATGCTCTCCAGGACCCGGGTCTGGGTCTGCAAAGCCTCTTCCGCCTGTTTCCGTTCCGTAATATCCCGCACCGAGCAAATCACCCCGGAGGGGTTCCCCTGCTCATCGGTAACCGGGGTCTTAATCACCTGGAACCATCTCGCCCCGCCCTTCCCGGTGGCATACTCATCCTGGACCAGGCTTACACCCGTTGCCATCACCCTGCAATCATCATCCCGGTACCTCTCCGCCTCCATCCGCGGAAAGAGATCGAAATCAGTCTTGCCGATAATTTCCTCTTCCCTTTTTCCCAGGAGCAAGCATAAGGCCGGGTTGACGGCCCGGTAAACCAAATCCCGGTCTTTCAGCAACAGGATGTCGGGGGTGGCTGAAAACACCATATTCACCAGGTTTTTTTGGTCCTGGAGTTCTTGTTCCGCCCGTTTCCGCTGGTCGATATCCCGGAGCACTGCCAGGACGCGGTCTCGTCCTTCGAGCCGGATAGGTTTCAGGTGCACTTCAACCCAGAAAACTCGTCCGGCCCGGTCCCGGGCCTGCCATTCAAAGACCTGGGGACTCCCGGCCGCCGCCTTGGCCAGCAAGCTCAAAACCGGCTCCATTTGCAACCCGGGCTCGCCGCCGCACAAGGCCGTCACTTTCAGTTGCCTGGCTTCCTCCGGGGTGTAACCGAACATCTCGCACATCCCCCGGTTGACCTCCAGGATCTCACCGGTCGCCGCCTCGTGGATCAGGATGGCATCGCTCACCGCATCGAAAATCGCCCGGCAATCAGCCTGGGAAATATTCATGGTGGGTCCTGCCCTCGCATTTTCTGGCATTGCCACTCTCCTGCGCCCCCTGCAGTTGGTTCAACTGTAAACTATTATTTATTGTTGGGATTATATCGCTAATTGGTAACTTTTTCCAGCAAAATCAGGATGATTCCTCCGCCGCGGCGTGGAACACTTCCTGGGTCACCAGATTCAACAATCCCCAGACCGCATCCAGGAACCAGAACCGGTCCAGGTGGGCCGGCAGGGTAAACGAAACCTGGGCAGGGAACTCATCGTCCGCCTGCCATAAAATTACTTCCACCACCAGCCCGGGAAAGACTTCCAGCGCCACCGCGGCATCGCCCGCGGGCCTGATCTCGCCGCGCAGTTTTTTCCCGGCGGCCAAAAACCCGGCCGTGTCCCAGCCGAAACGCTCTTCCAGCGGGCCGCCGGGCAGGCTGTGGGGTCCCCGGAAAAATGTGGCGCCGCCGGGTAATTCCAGAGGACTGATCCTCGGCCCCAGGAGCGCCGGATTGACGTGCAACAGGTACAGCAATGCCGCGAGGCAGAGCCGAAATCCCGGCTCCGCCTCCGGCGACCCGGCTGCCTGCACCTGCCGCCGGCCCGGGGAAAGGAGCAGGGTCCGGTCCAGAAACGGCAGATGATACACCCCCTCTTGATAGTGAGCGCCGGTGCGACCGGCAATTTCCCTGGGGTCGCACTCCTCGAAATCCTTCCAGATCTCCTCGCTCACGTCGATGCACTTTTCATACGCCATGGCTGACCTCCGGAGATGCCGACGTCCAATCAGAGATGGTCGCCACCGAGATCCCGGCCTTGAAGTTTCGTCCGCCCCAGGCTTGAATCACCCGGGCCTCCGGTCTCCGCCGTCCGTTTCCCCTCTTGCATCACCTGTCAAGCTCAAATAAGATGATTTTTGGGGTTCGGCATCATGTTATAGTTATTTATAATAGCCATCTAAATAAATACTTCACTTAGGTTGGATATGCAAAATTTCTTCTATCCGCGCAGTGTGGCCGTGGTGGGGGTCTCCGAAGACCCCGCCAACCTGGCCCAGGGAATTGTCGCCAATCTGTTGCACTTCAAGTACCAGGGAAAAATCTTCCTGGTGGGGCGCCGGCCCGGCGCCACCTATGGCTTGCCCATCTTTTCCCGGTTAGCCGACCTCCCCGAGCCGGTGGACCTGGCGGCCATCCTGGCGCCGGCCCGGGTCGTGCCCGCTCTGGTGAGAGAATGCGGCGAACTGGGGATTTCCCGGGTCGTGGTGGAATCCGCCGGTTTCTCGGAATTGGACGAAGCCGGACGAGCCCTGGAAGAGGAGGTGCGGGCCGCGCTCACCCACTACGGCATGCGCCTGGTGGGTCCCAATGGCCTGGGTCTGGTCAACCTGGAGATCGGCCTGGCCCTGCCCTTTGCCCAGATGCAGCCCTTCCCCCGACCGGGCCGCATCTCCGTCATCGCCCAGAGCGGCGGGGTGGCCACCCATATGTTGGCCTGGATGACCAAAGAAGGCCTGGGCCTCAACAAGTTTTTAAGTCTGGGCAATAAACTCGATGTGGCCGAAAACGAGGTCCTGGAGTACCTCCTGGAGGACCCGGGCACCGAGGCCATCTACATTTACCTGGAAGGCCTAGAAGACGGCCGGGGGCTTCTGGCCGCCGCGGATCGGGCCACCAAGCCCATCTACCTGCATCTGGCCAACGTGGGGCCGGAGACCTCCACCATCGCCCTTTCTCATACCGCCTCCCTCACCACCGATGAGCGGGTGCTGGAGGCCGCCTGCCGGCAGAGCCGCATCATCCGGGTCGAAACCCAGTCCGACTTCCTGAACGCCGCCCGGCTGGTGGGCCAGCCCCCGGTTAACGGCAACCGCCTGGTGGTCTTCTCCCGCAGCGGCGGCGAGGCCGTGGTCACCGCTTATGCCTGCCGCCAGTTCGGCTTTACCCTGCCGCCCCTGTCCGACACGCTGGTTAAATCCATCAAGGCGCGCTCCCGGGCCGGGGTCATCCACCCCACCAACCCCATCGACCTGGGGGATATCTTCGATTTTAATGTTTATACCGACATTATGGCCGCGGTGTGCCGGGACCCCCAGGTGGATGCGGTGCTGTTCCATTACGGGCCCATCGCTGATTTTGAACGGGAAGCCGCCCGGGAGATGGCCCGGCGCATGCTGGAGATGGCCCGGGAAGCTCAAAAACCCCTGGCCATCACCGTCTTGTGCACCCTGGACGAAGCGGACTATTTTAGGGACACCCTGAGGATTCCGGTCTTTCATTTTCCCGAGGAGGCGGTGCAGGCCCTGGCGATGAGCCGCGACCTGGCCGCCCGGGGAGAAAGTCGGGGACTGGCGGAGACCTCCCCCTTACCTAAAGCCGACACCATGGCCGAGACGCTGGCGGGCCTTTACCCCGGGGGTTTTCTCCCCCTGGCCCAGGCCCTCACCGTCATCGAGGCCCTGGGCCTAACCCTGGCCCCCTGGGCCGCGGTTGCCACCCCGGAGGCGGC
>JAGVPN010000410.1 GCA_020052215.1 Syntrophobacterales bacterium | reverse complement strand
TCCCAGGCGGCTTCGCCGGCCCGGGTGAGGTCAGCCGCCAGGGCCGCCACCAGGGCCGCCTGATCCGGCATGGAGGCCGTGGGCCGTTCCCTACGGGAAAGAATCTTGCCCGTGGGGCTCACCAGAGCCAGGCGCACATTGGTGCCTCCCAGGTCGATGCCCACTACCGCCGGGTCTTTCACCTTGCGCCCCCCTTGGCCGGAATTCGCGATAGCTCAGGCATAATTTCCGCCAGCTCCGCCGCTGGAATCGCCCCGGCCCGCACCAGGCGCGGCGGGGCATTGGTTACGTCCACAATGGTGGACGGCAAGCCGCCCGGACAGGCGCCCGCCTCCAGGATCAGGTCCAGGTCATCGCCGAACTCTTGGGCGATTTCCTCCGCCCGGACGCAAGGCCGGTCACCGGCGCGATTGGCGCTGGTGCCGGTGATGGGGTGGCCCAAGGCGGCAATCAGGCGGCAGGTGAGCGCCTGGCGGGGCTGACGCACCCCGATGGTCCCGGTGCCCCCGGTGAGCAGCCGGGGCAGGTTGAGCAGGCTCGGAAAAATGATGGTCAGGGGGCCGGGCCAGAATTTTTCCATCAGCCGCCGGGCCGCGCCCGGGACCTCCCGGGCCACCTGAGTGAGCATCCCTGGTCCGTCCACCAGCAGCAGCACCGATTTTTCCGGGGCCCGGTCTTTGAGGGCAAAGAGACGGACCAAGGCCTCCGGCTGAAAAGGGTTTACCGCCAGGGCGTAAAAAGTTTCCGTAGGCACCGCGATGACGCCGTTGCGCCTAAGGACCGTCCGGGCCTCGTCCCAGAAGGCCTCGGTGTCCTCTTCCCGCCACTCCCAGATGCGCCCCATACGCCGCATGATACCTTCAGGATTGGCTGCTGGCAAGGATTGATACCAAGTTGCCGTCAAACAAGTAGTAATCCGAATTGTCGGGGCGGTGCGCTCACCGCCCCTACGGGGGTTGCGACCATAAAGCCAGAATTACCTCTATGACGGCAACTTGGTATGAGTCGCAGTTTTGGCCAGTTGAGCAATTTCCCCTCCCCAATTATCTGCGGCGCCCCAGGGGTATACGGCCAATCGAAGGTCGATGATGACCAGGCTCGAACAAACCAATTTATTTTTTAAAAAGATTAGACTATCATATTCCCCATTAGCCGGGCTTTCCCGGGACCATCGCGCTTGCGAGTTTACGCTGAGGACCAGAGGTTCGAATCCTCAACTTTGGACCGGCGCCGAAGGACTGCCGGATAATCTCGGGTGAGGTTGCTCCTGAAACCCGGGCAGGGCAAAATTTATCGACCTTTTCCTTTTACACTGCAACCGCTAAATTCACCGACCATCTTTCAGGGGCGCTTTCTTAAACCTCCGGGAGGAAGCACCAATGGCCCATGATGTTTTTGTCAGCTATGCTCATCAGGATCGCACCGTCGCCAATGCGGTGTGCGCCACCCTGGAAGCCCGGGGCATCCGCTGCTGGATTGCTCCCCGGGATATTCTGCCGGGCAGCGATTGGGGAGCGGCGATCATTGACGCCATCCAGGAAGCCAAAGCCCTGGTCTTGGTGTTCTCTTCCAATTCCAATGAGTCGGATCAGATCAAGCGGGAGGTGGAACGAACGGTTCATCAAGGCGTCGCGGTGGTCCCCTTTCGTATCGAGGATGTTCTTCCCAACAAAACCTTAGAGTACTTCATCAGCACTCAGCACTGGCTGGATGCCCTGACCCCGCCCCTGGAGGACCATCTGGCGCATCTGGCAGAGACCATAACCGTTCTGCTGGAGAAGAAAAGCAGCAAAGACAAGCCCCGGCACATTGTTGGAGAAGCCCCGGCACCCTCTCAACCGCCAAGCCGCCCGGAGGCGATGTCCCCGGAAGAGCGCCCGCCGGCCATCATGGTCAGCGCCCCTCCCAGGAAATTCCCCTGGGCCTTGTTGTTCTTGCTCGTCGGCTTTCTGGCAGTCTTAGTGGTGGCCGGAGGAATCTGGTGGCGATGGTCGCAGCCAAATGTTGTAACCAAAGAGGTCCCGGCGCCATCACCTCCCGCGGCACTCCCCGCGGCACCTCCAACTGCCGAACCGCCGGCAAAACTCTCGGCAACCGAATATTACAACCTGGGGAACGAGGCTAAAGACCCTGAGGAGAAGATCAAACACTATACCAAGGCTATCGAAATTAATTCTTATAACGCCCAGTATTATTATTACCGCGGCCTTGCCTATAAAAAAAGAGCCCTTTTCCCTCTGGCAATAGAAGATTTTACTAAAGCTATACTGTACCAGGCAAATTATCCAAGCGCTTATGTAAACCGTGGCCTTTCTCATTATGAGATGGGGCAGCAAGATGCGGCTATTGCCGATTACACCAAGGCCATCTCCTTTGATCCGCTCGACGCAGTAACCTTTTTAAGGAGGGGCATCTCCTTTCAGAAAAAGGGGGATAATGAAAAAGCCTTGGCGGATTATAATGAAGCCATCAGGTTGAGACCTAACTATGTCAGCGCTCTTAATAACCGCGGACTCATTTACTACCGAAGAGGCGACAATGAAAAAGCGCTGGCGGATTATAATGAAGCCATCAGGTATAATCCTAAATATGTCCTGGGCTATAAGAATCGTGCCGCTTTGTATGAGAGAATGGGAGATAAGGACCGGGCCGCCGCTGATCGTCATAAAGCTAACGAATTAGATCCCAAGGGGCGGGTGCATGGCTTTTAGTGCCGACGGGGCGCTATCCCGAAGCCAGGCAAGCCACGGTCCCCCTTTGGGGGGTTGGTTTAATCAAAATATCGGCTTGAGGTAACTTGATGCAGATCAGTTTTCACGGCGCAGTGCAGACGGTAACCGGTTCTCAGCATTTGATCAGCGTGGACGGCAAAAACCTCCTCCTGGATTGCGGCCTGTATCAGGGCAAGCGCGACGAGGCCCGCCAACGCAACCGGGACTTCCTCTTTAAGGCCCGCGGCGTGGACGCCGTGGTGCTGTCTCACGCCCACATTGATCACTCGGGGAATATCCCCAACCTGGTGAAACAAGGTTTCCGGGGCAGGATTATCTGCACCACGGCTACGGCTGATCTCTGCGGCGCCATGCTCCTGGATAGCGGCCATATTCAAGAGGAGGACGTGGAATATGTCAACCGGCAGCGGCGGAAGTTTGGCGAGCCGCCGGTGGCGCCGATCTATACCCGGGAAGACGCGGCTAAATCCCTGAAATATTTTAAAGGGATCGAATACGAGCGGCCATACCCGCTGTTACCCGGCGTCACCTGTACTCTGTACGATGCCGGCCATATGCTGGGCTCAGCCATCGTGGCCCTGGATTTCCAATCTAAGCAAGGCGACGCCCGGCGCCTGGTCTTTACCGGTGATCTGGGCCGGCCTCACGTGCCGTTGTTGCGCGACCCCACCAATCTTCCGGCTGCCGACCTCCTGCTCATCGAGAGCACCTATGGCAGCCGGACCCACCCGCCCATAGAGGAGTCGGCGGAGGCCCTGAAAGAGACGATCAGACGCACCAGCCAACGCGGCGGCAAGGTAATCATTCCGGCCTTTGCCGTGGAGCGCACCCAGCTTCTGGTCTACCTCTTGAACAAGCTCTATCATCAAGGCGAGTTGCCGGATATCCCCCTCTATGTGGACAGTCCTTTGGCGGTCAATGTCACCGAGATTTTCCGCCGGCACATGGCATATTTCGACGACGAAACTCGGGACTATCTGCGGCACGAAGACCCCGACGGCGATATTTTTAACTTCGGGCGCTTGCGGTACATCCGGGACGTGGAGCAGTCCAAGCGACTTCACACCCTGAAAGGCCCCTGCGTGATCATCAGCGCCTCCGGCATGGCCGAGGCCGGGCGCATCCAACACCATTTAAAAAACAACATTGAGGACCCCCGCAATACGGTCCTGATTGTCGGCTGGCAGGCCCCCAACACCCTGGGCCGCCGCCTGGTGGAAAAGACTCCGGTGGTCAGGATCTTCGGGATGGAATACCACCTGGAAGCTGAAGTGGTGACGCTGAACGGCTTTAGCAATCATGCCGATCAGCCGGAACTCTTGAGTTGGGCCCGGGCTTTCAAGCAGCCCCCGGCCCGGACCTTTGTGGTGCACGGCGACCCGGAAGCGGCCGCCGAACTGGCCACCCGTCTGCGCCGCGATTTGGGTTTCCCGGAGGTGATGATCCCGGCCCTGCACCAGACGGTGGAAATCTAACCGGCAGGTGAAAAACCTGGCTAAGCCTGAAAAGTTCATAGGGCGGACGTCTCGCCCGCCGGTTTGGTAGCCGCAGGCTTCAGCCTGCGCCGGTTTCGCCAGGGCGGGCCAGGCCCGCCGTGAGGAAGGAGGGGGTATGATGCGTCTTCTGCCGATGTTCCTGGGGTTTCTGCTCCTGGTTGGCCAAGGCGCCACCGCCTTAGCGGCCAGCGCCAAGGCCACGGCATTGCGGCAAGCCAACGCCCTGACCGCTTTCACCCCGCCCGAAAAGTTCCTGGCCGGCAATTTTGTGGCCGATGAAATGAACCCCGGGGTTATTTTTGGTCCGGTGAAGGCCTTTGCCGCTTCCCGCCAATGCCCCACGACCTGGCTCATCGAGGACCGTGATAACAACCGCCCGGCCGGGCCAGGCGCCCCGGACACCCCCGCGGAGTACACCCTCTACCTGGAGGAGGACTGCCCGGACCGGGTGGTTTATTACGTCTTCATCGACCAGAGC
>JAGVPN010000386.1 GCA_020052215.1 Syntrophobacterales bacterium | reverse complement strand
ATGCACGGGTCATAGTTGCGCACCATCTGTTCGCACTGCCAGGTAAGTTGTTCGTCAGGCAAATCCAGGCGCTGGCTCACAAATTTACCCAGGTCGGCCTCGATGGTCCCCTGGTTCTGGGAGGTGGGCGGTACGATCTTGGCCTCTAAAATAACGCCATGTTCATCCAGCCGATACCGGTGGTACAGCAATCCCCGGGGGGCTTCGGTGGCGGCGCAGGCCGTCACCGCCCGGGGCTCAACCGGCGCCGCCGGCTGATCCGGCCTCTCGTAGGCCGCGATGATGGCCAGCGCCTCCTCCACGGCGTAGAGCGTTTCCACGGCCCGGACGATAATGCTCTGAAAGGGGTTCAAGCAGACGGGTCCCAGGCCGGCCTCCCGGGCCATTTCCCGGGCCAGGGGGGTGAGGCGGTCAAAGTTCAGGTTGTAGCGGGCCAGGGGACCGACAAAATAGGATCCCCGTTCTTTCAGGCTCGAGTTAAGGGCGTGGGAATGAGGCGACTGCGTTTCCACGAAGTGCTGCTCGTAGTCCTGGACCGCAATGTCCAGCCCCTTATTGGACACCACCCGGCCTTCGTTGAAGGGGTATTCGTCCCCGTGGCGGAGGGCCACGAACTCGTAGTCTTGCTTAAACTCCGGGAAGGTGAAGCCGCCCACCCAGCGCACCGTCTTGACCGCCGCCTCCCGGGCCCATTTGAGGCTCTCGGCCAGGGGGGCCAGGTCCCGGGGGTGGGGCGCCTTATAAAAGCCGCCCACCCGGACGTTGATGGGATGGATCTCCCGGCCGCCCAGGACCGTGACGATATCGTTTCCCACCTTCTTCAATTTCAGGCCCATTTTCACCGTGTCCGGATGGTCCTGGGCCATCTGGATGGCATCCTGGTACCCCAGGAAGTCCGGGGCGTGGAGCATGAAGATGTGGAGGCCGTGGGACTCGATCCACTCGCCGCAATACAACAGGCGCCGCAAGGCCCGGATGGGGCCGGAGATCGTCACCCCCAGGGCGGCCTCCAGGGCGTGCACCGCGCTCATCTGGTAGGCCACGGGGCAGATGCCGCAGATGCGGCAGGTGATATCCGGCGCTTCGGTGAAGTTGCGCCCCCTTAAAAAAGCCTCAAAAAAGCGCGGCGGCTCAAAGATCTTCAACTGCACCCGGGTCACGGTATCATCTTTAATCTGGATGTTAAGGCCCCCTTCGCCTTCCACCCGGGCCAGGTATTTGACAATGATATTTTTACCGGTCATGGGCTTCGCTCTCCTGGCGAAAGGCGGGGGCGTTGGCGTAAAAGGCCCGGAAGGCCCGCACCAGGTTGGGCTCGCTCACACCCAACCTCTGGCTGAACCAGGCGGCCAAGGCCGCGGGGTTAGGCGTCTCCTTGGGGCCATAGCAGCCATAACAGCCGCGGTGATAGGTGGGGCAAAGCGCCCCGCAGCCGGCATGGGTCACCGGCCCCAGGCAGGGAGTGCCCATGACCATCACGCAAATATTCCCCCTAACCTTGCAGTCGAGGCAGACGCTGTGGGACCGGACCATGGGGGGGCGCCCCTGCAGAAAGGCGTTGACCACCGAAAGGAGTTGGCGCTTGTTGATGGGGCAGCCGTTCAGGCCAAAATCCACCTTGACGTGGGCCGCGATGGGGGTGGATTCATTCAGGGTCTTGATCAACTCCGGCTTTTCGTAAACCGCGGTGATAAAGTCGTTGACATCCGTGAAATTGCGCAGGGCCTGGATGCCCCCGGAGTTGGCGCAGGCGCCCAGGGCCACCAGGTACTTGGAAGCCCGGCGCACCTGCTGGATCACTTCCGCATCGTGGCCCGTGGTGATGGAGCCGTCCACCAGGGTCAAATCATAAGGCCCTTTCACCGTAGCTCGGGAGGCCTCCACAAAATAAGCGATCTCCACGGCCCCGGCGATGGTGAGCAGTTCGTCTTCGCAATCCAGGAGGGAGAGTTGACAGCCGTCGCACGAAGCGAATTTCCACACGGACAGCTTGGGCTTGCGCTTCGGGGCCATGTCAGACCTCCCGCCGGTCGAACCAGTCTTTGATGCGGTCATAGCGGAACACCGGGCCGTCTTTGCAGACAAAGAACGGCCCCCACTGGCAGTGGCCGCACAGGCCGATGCCGCATTTCATATTGCGCTCCATGGACACGTAGATCTGCGAAGGCGTAAGCCCTTGGCTCATGAGTTCCAGCACGGTGAAGCGCATCATCACCCCAGGGCCGCAGATCAGGGCCACGGTGCTGGGGGGATCAAAGCGGGCCCGGGCGATGATTTTGGTCACCACCCCCACATTGCTGTGCCAATTGTTTTCAGCGGAGTCTACGGTGACGTGGACCCGGAGGTCGAAGCGGCCGCGCCAGAGTTCCAGTTCCTTGGGGTAGAGCAGGTCCTTGGGGGTCCGGGCGCCGTAAATCACCTCGATGTTGCCGAACTCGCCCCGGTGGTTCAGCAGGTGATACAACGCCGGCCGCAAGGGCGCCAACCCCAGGCCGCCGGCGATCATCAGGACGTCCTCGCCCGCCACCCGGTCCACCGGCCAGGGGACCCCGAATGGACCCCGCACGCCCAGCATCTCGCCTTTCTTCAGGCGGCAGATGGCCCGGGTGACGTTCCCCACGTCCCGCACGGTGTGCACCAGGGTTCCGGTGCGGCCCGGATCGCCGCTGATGGAGATGGGCGCCTCGCCGGCCCCGAAGGCATAGAGCATGTTGAACTGGCCCGGGGCAAAGGCAAAGTTCGTCGCGCCGTCGGCCCGGGTCAGGTCCAGGGTATAGGTGTCGGAGGTCTCCCGCTTTACTTTCTGGACCACAAAAGGGGTCGGTATCATTGGATCCGGCAGGTTTGCTGTCATATGCCTTCCTGGTACTTATACCGTTTTGGGTTTTCCGTTTTCTTTGGAACAGCCGCCCCGGCTGCTGTGCTCCGAAAAGTTACCTGTAGGGCGGGCACTGCCCGCCAAAATTGTTCTTCCTCACTGGTGGCACAGCCTTTCCAGGCTGTGCACAACTAACCTGCTTCCTTGACACAGGCTGGAAAGCCTGTGCCACCAATTTAAAGAACTTTTCGGAACAAAATGGTTTTTCCCGCCAGACCCGCCCCACCCCATCAATCTCCATAAAAATCGGCCAGCTGGACCTTGGTAACCCGGAACTGCACCGCCAGGTAATGGGCGTAGCGCCGCATGAGTTCGTAGCCAAAATCGTGGTCCTGGTTGCATTTGTTTAAGAGACATTGGACATCCAGGCTGATGACCCGGGTCAGATCCAGGGCCCGGGCATCCAGATGCCAGTGATACGGCTGGTCAAACCACAGCCACCCCAAGACCTCGCCTTCTCCGATAGTTTGGATGGTGAGCGCCCCCCGGCGGGCCCGGTAGATTTCCACCGCCACCCTACCGTGATGGATCAAGTAAAATTTCCTGGCTTCTTCGTTATCCCGGCACAGAAATCGCCCCGGGGTAAACGTCTCCCGAGAGGCGCATGCCAGGATGAGCTTGAGATAGCGGGGCTCCAGGCCCTTACAAAAAGGGTGCGCCGCCAGAATAGGTTCCATGGTTTCCATGCAGCTACTCCTTCGGAGGTCCTGGTGGAGTTTCCCGGATGGCCCGGACTTCCTCGGTAAGGTCGATGCCCACGGGGCACCAGGTGATGCAGCGCCCGCAGCCCACACAACCCGAACAACCGAACTGGTCGATCCAGGTAGCCAGCTTGTGGGTCAACCACTGACGGTAGCGGGACCGGGGCGAGGTGCGGATGCTGCCGCCGTGCAGATAGGAGAAATCCACGGTGAAGCAGGAGTCCAGACGCCGCTGCCGTTCCCCCGCCACGCCGGTCAGGTCCAGGGAATCCTCCAGGGTATGGCAAAAACAGGTGGGGCAGACCAGGGTGCAGTTGCCGCAATTCAGGCAGCGGGCGGCCACCTCATCCCAGCGGGGATGTTCATAATTGGCGTAGAACAATGCTTGGATACCGGCTGTATCGAGCCCCCGGCCCATATTCCCGGCCACGGCCGCCACCGCCCGGGCCGCGGCGTCAATCTCTTCGGGAGTAGCAGTTCGCTCGGGAAGTTCCCGGATGATCTCGGCCCCCCGCATGGTGCCGGCCTCCACCACGAAGAAATGCGCCTCGCCCTGGAGGACCTCCGTCAGGGCCAGGTCAAACCCCGCGGCGGCCCGGGGCCCGGTCCCCAGGGAAACGCAGAAACAAACCCCCTGGTCCTGGTGAGCGCAGTTCAGGGCCACGATAAAGGCCTGCTCCCGCCGGGCTTTATAGTAGGGATCGACATGGGCGCCCTGGAGAAAAACCCGGTCCTGCACGGCCATGGCCTCCAGTTCACAGGACCTGACCCCGAT
>JAGVPN010000459.1 GCA_020052215.1 Syntrophobacterales bacterium | reverse complement strand
GAGGGTGGACAGATTGCGCTCATTGAAGTTCACCAGGCCCACGGCCAGGGTGAGCCGGGACAGGGGGCGAACTTCCACTTTGGCGGTTCGTACCCCCATGGACTGGATGGTGGTGGGGGACACCGCAATGACGCCAGGGGTTTCCGCTCCTCCCCCCGCGTCCTCATAAACCGGCACCATGTCCATGCCGCAGGGGGCCTTGCCGGGCTTGTCCCGGACGTAGCCGGGGTCCATGGGCGACACCCAATACTTGATCTTGCGTTCTTTCGGCGGAGCCGCGGGAGCCGTCGGGGGCGTCAGCGCCACTGGCGGCTGGCCCGGACTTCCTGTAGGGTAGACCGGGACCAGTTCATTACCTTCGGAGTCCTTGCCCGGGGCCTCCTTGATAAAATTCGGGTTCTTGGGCGAGACATAGCAGAGGGGCTTCGGTTTTCCCTGGCCCCAGGGCAGGGCCACGACGCCGGAAAAGTATAATCCCGCCAGGATGGCCCCCAACAGGATCAGTCCCAGACCACTCATAAGCCCGCGTCGGGAGGGAGGACTCATGGCTTACCTCCGGCCGGCCGGGGCAATTCGGCGCCCACCAGCCACTCCAATTCGGCCCAGTTTTCTTCGAAATCTTTGAGATATTCCTCTAGCTGCATTTCCGCATTATAAACGGCTATCTGGTTCTGATAGAGCTGGTTGAAGGGCAGGCTGCCCACCTGATACGACGCAACCGCCGCCCCCACCGCCTGTCGGGCCTGGGGAATAATCCCCTGGTCAAAGAGGGAGACTTGCTTCGCCAGGCGCAGCAGCTTGGCATGCCGGTCTTTGATGGCCGCCGCCAGTTGGTTCCAGGCGGATTGATGGGCGTCTTTGGCGACGCCCTGCTTGGCCAACTCCTCCCTGATCTTGGGCTTGATCTTGGACCCGTGCCAGATGGGCACGTTGAACATCACCGAGCCGGTGAACATGTCCGCCTGTTTCAGGTTCACGGGCGGACCTAGCGTTTCCCGAAAACCGTAGCCCACCGATATCCTGGCATCGGGGAAATATTCCTTGCGGGCCAGATCTACCGCCTTTTCCTGTTTGGCGATGATGAATTTTAAGGCTTGCAATTGCGGCCGGGCTTCAGCCTGGGCCAGCAAGTCGTCCAGTTTCAGGGCGAAGGACCGGGGCTTCAAGGGCTGGGGCCGGGATACCGGGGTTTGGGGCGGCTTCGACCGCAGGGCATTTAAATCCGCCCGGGAAGATTCCTGTTTCTGGGTCCATTGGAAGAGGCGGTCCAGGTAGTTGCCCAGCTCCACCTGGGCCTGGAGCACGTCGGCTTGCATCCCCTGCCCCACCTGGTAGCGGGTTTCGGTAACCTGCACCACCTGCTCCCAGAACTGTTTGTTCTTTTGGGTCAGGTCGAAGTTGGCGTGGGCCAGGGATAAGCCCCAATAGGAGATCACCACCTTGGCTCGCACCTCGTTGGCTTTGTCCTTATAGGCATACTCGTCGGAGTTCGCTTGCTCGGCGGCGACTTCGGATCGGAGACGGCGTTTGCCGGGAAAGGGAAATTTTTGGGACAACTCCAGCATCTTCTGGGTCATGGGTTCACGGTTAAGAGCCCAGTTGTCCGTGGGGATATCCTTCATGGTGAAGGCGACCTCCGGGTCCTCCAGGGCCCCGGCGGGCCGGACGGTCTCCTGGGAGGCCGTGAATTGCCCCCGCATCTGCTTGATTTCCGAGTTGGCCTTGAGGGACTCAGCGATGAGGGCCTGCAAATCCGGCGGCAGCCCGATATTGGCCGTCTGGGCCCAGGCCTGACTACCGGCCCCTTGCCCCAACCCCAACCCCAGCCACAACACCCACGCCGCAAGCACATACCGGCACTGGCTGCACTTCACCACCCTTACCCTCCAGTCAGATAATCATCCCGCAGCCCGCGGTGCATAGATTTTCCATTTATTTTATCTAACCATTTTAACTACTATAAGGGTCCTGGGCCGATAATCAAGCCGCTACGAACCGTGAAGCGCCTGGCGCAAGGCTGTGTTTTGCTTCAAATCCAGCCTCATTCAATATTGAAGCGCTTTAACTTTTCCCGGAGGGTTTTGCGGTCGATGCCCAGGGCCCGGGCGGTTTCGCTTTTGTGACCGTCGCACCGCTGCAAGGTGTGGATGATGTGATTGCGCTCCAGGTCCTTGAGAGAAGTTCCGGCCGCGGTCTCGGCGGCGGGGGTCAGGATGGTGCCGGCAAAGACCAGGTCCGCGGGCTCCAGATACGGACCTGGACTCAAGACCAGCAGGCGCTCCATGGTATTCTCCAACTCCCGGACATTGCCGGGCCAGTCATGACGCACCAGCAGCTCCAGGGCGTCCGGGGAGATGCCGTGGATGTCTTTCCGCAGGCGGGCATTGTACTTCTCCAGAAAGTGCTGGACCAGCAAGGGAATGTCGCTTTTGCGTTCTCTTAACGTCGGCATTTGGATCAGGACGACATTGAGGCGGTAAAACAGGTCTTCCCGAAAGGTGCCGTCCTTGATGGCTTTGGTAAGATCTGTGTTGGTGGCGGCAATGATGCGCACGTCCACCGTGATCACCCGGTGGCTGCCCACCTTGGAGATTTTTCTCTCTTCCACCGCCCGGAGCAACTTGGCCTGGACCTCCAGACCGATGTTGCTGATTTCGTCGAAAAACAGGGTGCCGTTCTGGGCCAGTTCGAATTTGCCGATTTTATTGGCGTCGGCCCCGGTGAACGATCCCTTAACGTGCCCGAAGAGCTCGCTCTCGAACAGGGTCTCCACCAGGGTGCCGCAATCCACGGTAATGAAAGGCCTACGAGACCGCTGGCTCAACTGGTGAAGCTTGCGGGCCACCAAGCCTTTGCCGGTGCCGGATTCGCCGGTGATGAGCACGGTGGAGTCCGTGGGGGCCACCCGGGCAATCATGTCCATGATCCGGATCATGGATTCGCTCTCATAGATCAGCGTATTGCGCTCGTCTTTGGTCTTCAGTTCCTGGCGAAGATACAGGTTCTCCAGGTCCAGCCGCCGCTTTCCCAGGGCCCGGTTCACCAGGTTTCTCAGGTCGTCCGGCACAAAAGGCTTGGAGAGGAAATGGAAAGCCCCGGCCTTGATGGATTCCACCGCGGACTGGATGGTGCCGTAGCCGGTGATAATGATGACTTCGACATCCGGGTCCAGGGCCCTGATTTTTTTCAGGGCTTCCAAACCGTCCATGTCGGGCATGACCAGGTCCAACAGAATGGTATCAAACGACAGGCGCTCCAGCAGAGTGAGGCCCTGTTTGGCGCCGGCGGCCAGTTCCACCCGGTACCCCTGCCGGGAGAGGATCTGGAAACAGGCGTCCCGCATGGCTTTGTCATCATCGATCACCAGTATGTGCGCCGGGGCCTCGGACATGAGGGTGATTTCCTTTCACCAGTCAACTAGTTATTATTTCATAAATTTTCGATTCCATTTTATAAAAATCACCCCAGGCCTGTCAAGGGAAACGATGGCCGTTAAGGGGCCCGCACCGCCTGGGGAGCACCTCATGAGCGCCGGCCCCTTCCCCCTCCGCCGGTATTTGTGATAAAAGAGGTCCAGGAGGAGATGGCGTGGGTCTCAAGCTCTTCATCCCCTGCTTCCTGGACCAGTGCGCCCCCCAGGTGGCCAGTGCCGTGGCAGGGCTGCTAACGCGCCTGGAGGTTCCCGGGGCGTACCCGGAAGACCAAACCTGCTGTGGCCAGTTCGCCTGGACGGCAGGAGATTCGGCCACGGCCCGGCGTCTCATGCGCCACTTCCTCCGGGTCTTTGCCGGAGCCGAGACCATCCTCTGTCCCAGCGCCTCCTGCACTTACCTGGTGCGCCATTGTTACCCCCAACTGGCGGAAGGCCCGATGGAGCAGCGCGCCGTCGCCGCCCTCGCCGCCCGGGTCATGGAGTTGGGCGAGTGGCTGGCCGGCTGGGGGCCGCTCCCCTGGACCCCCAGATTTGAGGGCTCCCTGGTCCTTCACCAGTCGTGCAAGGCCAGGCAACTGGGGGTCATTGCCTGCGCCCGGGAAGTCCTGTCACGGGTGCAGGGGCTGGAGTTGCTGACGATTTCTCCGTATTATACCTGCTGCGGCTTTGGGGGGACCTTCAGCCTACAGCACCCCGGGCTCTCCCGGGATATCGGCGAGGCCTACCTGACCGCGGTAACCGCCACCGGCGCCCGAGGACTGGTGTCCCTGGATTACAGCTGCCTTATCCACTTGCAGAGCTTAGGCGTTGCCCAGGCCCATAATTTTAAATTTTATCACCTGGCGGAGATCCTGGCCATGAGCGGGTGATTGCCCCCAAAGTCTGCTTTGGTGGCACAGGCTTCCAGCCTGTGCGCCGCACCGGTAAGAAACCGGTGCCACCAAAAACTTTTCGAGACCAGAAAAAAACCGGAGGTTAACCCTGTGCATGGATAATCAGTTAAGGCTCGATCACCCTTCCTTCTGGGGGCAACTTCTCATGGTGGGGATTCCCGGCCCTGGGGTGGATGCGGTGGCCCGGGAGTTGGTGCGGGACCTAAAAGTTGGGGGTGTCATCCTCTTTGCCCGAAATATCGAGACCCCGGAGCAAGTCTGGGAGTTGACCCGGGACCTTCAGCAGGAGGCCAGGGCGGCCACCGGGCGGCCCCTGCTCCTGGCGGTGGACCAGGAGGGCGGCAAAGTCCAGCGTTTGAAGGCCCCCTTCACCCTCATCCCGCCGGCCCGGGAGTTGGGTATAACGAGGACCCCGGAGGAAGTGGAGCTGATCTCCCGGCAGGTGGCCCGGGAACTGACTTTGGTGGGGATCAACGTCAACCTGGCCCCGGTCCTGGATGTGCCGCGCTCGCCGGCCTGCCCCCAGTGGCACCGGGCTTACAGCTCGGACCCGGAGCGCGCCGCCCGCTACGCGCTGGCCGCCATCCGGGGCTATGTATCCGGCGGGGTTATCCCCGTGGCCAAACATTTCCCGGGCTTGGGTGACACTATGGCCGACTCCCACGAGGTTCTGCCTCTGGCCCTATCCGGCGATGCCCAGCGGGAGGCGGACCTCTTACCTTTCCGGGCCGCGGTGGCCGCGGGGGTACCCATGGTCATGACCGCCCACCTGGCCGTGCCGGAGTGGGAGGAACGCCCGGCCACTCTGTCCCCGGTGGCCTTGCAAGTTTGGCTGCGGCGGCGGCTGGGGTTTAACGGGGTGATTATCACCGATGACCTGGAGATGGGGGGCATCAGCACCAAGCTAACGGCGCCCCAGGGGGCCAAAGCAGCCCTGGTCGCGGGGGCCGACCTGCTCCTCATCTGCAACAACTGGCAGGCTGCCTGGGAAACCGCCCGCCTCCTGGCGGCGGACGCCTCTTTGGCCAAACGGGGCCGGGAGGCGGCGGGCCGCCTCCAGTTGCTGCGGGAGTCCCTGCGGCCCCAGATTGCGGAGTTAAAGGCGGTGCAGGAATACTTCGCCCGGCGGAGTTGAACCCCACCGGCTAATACGAAGTTGCAGTCAAAAGACATTAAATATTCATGTCATTCTGAACGGAGCGCAGCGGAGTGAAGAATCTCGGTGGCTTAATAAGAGAGATTCTTCGCGGCGCTCAGAATGACAATAATTAGTCTTTTGATTGCTCTTTGGTATAAGGCCCCGAGACTAAAGGCGATAGGGGCAAGACTGAGGCAGGGATGGGGGTGGCCCGTTGGGGTGAACCCACAGATTCTGGCCGGTTCTGATATAACCAACCGCCAAAAAATATAATGGCCGGGAGGGGGACCCGGCCATTTGGAGAAAGGAGAAATTGGTTTAGGGTATTTTCGGGGGTAACCTGCTTTTAATTACATGCATTAATAATGCCAATTGCCCTCATTGTCCCCTGAGTCAACTATAATCAGCCTTTGCGCAGATCGGGGGAAATTGCGGCCGTGATATCGGTTCAAATTATTGTACGATTCCCTAGGGCAAACCCCGGGGAACCTGCCATTCCCCTGGCGGCAACCTCAATGCCAGCCTGTAAAACCTCCCTGACCAAAAATTTTAACCGCCCCGGCCTGAGATAACCAAAGCCGCGGCCGGGGTCCCAATCCTAAGGTCATCCTCCCCCATTTTCGCCTTACGCCGAGAGCACCGGCGCCGCCGCCGCCAGGACCGCCTCCGGGGAAAGCGCTTCCAGGCAGTGACTCTCCGGACAGGTGATGGTGCGGCCCGAGAGGTAGAGGAGGCCCAGGACATTGACCATCAAGTCCCGGCTCAGGTCGGGTATGTGGCTGTAAGCTATGAGGTAGAAGAGGAAGAGGACGAAGAGAAT
>JAGVPN010000155.1 GCA_020052215.1 Syntrophobacterales bacterium | reverse complement strand
TGGCCATCAGACAGAGCAGCACCGCCCCCACCGGCATGGCAAACCGCTGGTTCAGTTCCACCAGGGCCCGGTTGGAGAGGTCCGATCCCCGGGGTTGCTTAGCAATGGTCGCCCGCAATTCCCTTAGGGACATTTCCGACTCGGATTTGCCCCCCTTCAGGGCAAAGCTGAAGACTTGTAAGGGCAGTTGATAAGTCTTGAACTCCAGGGTTTGCCAACGGTCCGGCGCCTTCCCCCACCGGATGACGCGGCCGTCATAGAGCTGCATGAACATGGTTTCCTGGTCCCGGTCGTAGCTCAGGTCCCCTCTCTCGGCATAAACGGTCAGGGGATTCTCCGGATCCCGGAAATCGTAGACGAACACCCCTTCCAGGTGGCCGCCCTTAGGCGCGACATGATTCACAAACAGCGTCATGCCGTTGAAGTCGGTATTAAACGTCTGGTCTTTGATGCCCAGGTCGGCCCGGCGCTTGACCACGTCCTTCAGCAGGTCTTTGGTGGCCTGCTGCCCCCAGGGACTGGCAAAGACCGTCAGCCCCAGGGTGAGCAGCCCCACCACCAGGGCAAACCCCAGGACCGGCGGCAGCAGTTGGCCATAGCTCAATCCCGCGGTCTTCATGGCGGTCATCTCCTGATCCACCGTCAGCCTGGTCATGGCCAGCAAGATGCCCACCGTGGCCGCCATGGGGAGGGTGAACACCAGCAGATAGGGCAACAGAAAGGCGCAGGTCTTCAGGACGTCGATGATCCCTACCCCTTTGACCACGATCATCTGGGTGACCTTCATCATGCGGCCCAGAAACACGATGGAGGTGAAACCCAGGAGGCTCACCCCAAAGGGCGGCAGGATTTCCTGGATCAAATAGCGGTAGAGGATACGGGGCATGATGGGTAGAGTTCTCGGACCAAGATGGGTGGCGACTCTGCGACTGCCTTATTTTCCCTCATAGGCCGTTAAAATACAATCCTTATGCGAGGCCACCGGGCGGAATTTTCCCGGCAGGCCCTGGGCCAGCCAGGGGAGATCGTGGACCTTCAGGAAAAAAAAGGTCACCGGATGCGCCGCGGTGAAGGCCGGCAAGGCCCCCTGATCAGGCAGACCTAAGCCTTGCTCCGGGCGCAATCGCTGGCCGAAGTCCAGCTCCGTCCGGCCGCCCAAAAGGTTCAAGGTTTGGCCGCTGTAAAAGCTCAGCCCCTGGGAATAGAGGCCCACCCCCACCAGGGCCGCTCCGGGCCGCCAGCGGGATTTGAGAGCCAGGCCCATATCCTTAAACGACCGCCCCGGGCTCACCTGGTCGATACCCAGGGGCGCCAGGGCCGCGAGCAGCAGCGCCCCCAGCAACAGCGCCCCCAGGTGCCGCCAGATGAGGGCGGCCAGGGGGGTCAGGGCCCAAACCAGGGAGAGCGTCAGGAGGAAGGGGAACGACAGGTTGGCCCGGGTCAGGGCCTTAACTAAGGGCGCGGGAGGCCAAAACATAAGCGCCACCAGCACCACGCCCGTGACGGCCCAGACCAGCAGGCTGGTCTTGAGCAAGCCGCGGTTGAAGTACAGGCGGCCCACCCCGGTGAGCCGGGTCAGGCCGTGTCCCACCAGGAGCGCCAAAGGCAAGAGCGCCGGCAGGATGTAGGGCACGAGCTTCCCCCGGGACAGGGAGAAAAAGACCACAATCACAGCCGCCCAGATCACCAGAAACCGGTAGTCCGGGTCCCGCCACCGGCCCCCGGCCGCCAGGGCCCAGGGCAGGAGCCAGGTCCAGGGCAGCAGCAGCCCCAGAAGCACGGGGACGTAGTAATAAAGGGGCTCGGGGTGGATGGCCGGGGTCAAAAACCGGCCCAGGTGCTGCTCCAGGATATAGAACCGGAAGAACTCCGGGTAGCGCCTATGCACGTAAACAAACCACGGCAAGGTGATGACCGCCAGCAGCGCCCAACCGCGGATTTGGATGAGGTTGCGCCACATCCTCTCTCGATACAGCAATCGCAGCCTCAGGAAGAGCCGTTCCTTCACTCCCTCCCCCTGGATGGGGGAGGGCTGGGGTGGGAGTGAAGATAGGACCCAGATGCCCCAACTGAGCCCCGCCAGCACCAGGGCCACCGGGCCCTTGGTGAGGACCGCCAGGGCCAGGGCGAGGTAAGCCCAGGGCCACAGCCGGGCCTGGCCCCGGCTCAGGGCCAGGTACCCCAGGCCGATCCCCAGGTTCAGGCACAGGGCAAAGGTCATGTCCAGGGTGAGGATGCGGCCCAGGGCCACGTAACCCGCGGCGCTGGCCAGCACCAGGGCGCCCAGGATCCCCGGCCCCGGCCCCCACAAGGCCCGGCCCAGCCCGTAGGCTAAAAATAGCCCGCCCAGGGCGCTCACCGCTGACGGCAGGCGGGCCGCGGCCTCGGTGTAACCGCAAACCTTAAAACAGAGCGCCGTCAGCCAGTAGACCAGGGGCGGCTTCTCCAGGTAGGGCAGCAGGTTCAGGTGGGGGATGAGCCAATCCCGCCGGAGGAACATCTCCCGGGCGATCTCGGCATACCTCCCCTCGTCCGGGTCCATGAGCCCCGGGGCCCCCAGCCGGTAGAAAAACAGCACCAGCCCCACCAGGGTCAATCCCAGGAGGAAGGGCCAATCCTGCTTATCTGCAATTTTAGGTGCCTGCAAAATTAATGGCAGCCTCTCGCTAAGACGCAAAGGCGCAAAGTTAAAAAATTATTAAGGAGGGTGCGCCCAGCGCACCCTCCTTCCTTGGCGTCTTGGCGTCTTGGCGTGAAACAAAGATTCACAGCAATTCTCCCTGCCTTTCTTGATCGCTGGGGCCTTTGCGGCGGCGGGCCGCTTTTTTGAAGGTCGAAGGCGGTGATCTGGGCCGCGGACTTCTCCCCGCCTTTTTCGGCGAACAGGATGTTATAGGTGGCGTTGGAGTTGAAGGGCGGGTCCAGATAAATCAGGTCCACGCTGCCCACGGGAATGCGCCCGCCCCGCAGAATTTCCCAATTGTCCCCGAAAAACAGCTGGTTTTTCCAATTATCCATTTTATTTGCGCCTTTGCGCCTTTGCGCCTTTGCGAGAGCTTAATCTGGAAGTTGGTTTACTATGCGAGTAATGCCATATTTAATCAGCGCCTCTACAAAATTAATCAATAATCCAAGGCGCTTACCAGCCAATTTCAGGTAAGTGAGAAGCTGCTTCTTGTGAACCGGCGCCACTTTCTCAACGGATTTCAGTTCTACAATCACTTTCCCATCTACTATCAAGTCTGCACGAAAGCCTTCATCAAACTTAATTTCTGAATAGACTACCGGGATGGGAACCTGCCGGGCCACTACCAACCCGAGTTTCTCCAATTCATAGAAAAGGACGTCCTCATAAACCGATTCCAGGAGCCCCGGACCTAAAGTAGTATGTATTTTATATGAAGCATTCACGATCAGCCTGGCGATTTCATTTTCGTGCATTTTCTCTCGCAAAGACGCAAAGGCGCAAAGATTTCCCGCCACAGTTCGGCAAGGCCCAGGCGCGTTGTCCTCCTGCCTGAATATTTGGCTATATTATCACAAATTGCTGCCGGTGGTTGATTCGATTCAACCCATAAAAAAGCCGGCCCCAGACGGGACCGGCTCCTTGGTGCGCTTGAGGGTGCGCCGGGCGCACCCTGCAAGATTTTACTTGGCGTATTTGACCAGCAGGGGCACGATGAGCAGGGCCACGATGTTGACGACCTTGATCATCGGGTTGATGGCCGGGCCAGCAGTGTCTTTGTAGGGGTCGCCGACGGTGTCGCCGGTGACCGCGGCTTTGTGGGCGTCACTGCCCTTGCCGCCGTAGAGGCCGTCTTCGATGGCCTTCTTGGCATTATCCCAGGCGCCGCCGCCGGAGGTCATGGCAATGGCCAGGAACAGCCCGGTGACGATGGAGCCGATCAGCATGCCGCCCAGGGCTACGGGCCCAAGACCCGGCATGAAGCCCACGACCAGGGGAGCGCACACCGCGATCAGGGCCGGGAGTATC
>JAGVPN010000424.1 GCA_020052215.1 Syntrophobacterales bacterium | reverse complement strand
TCTTGCGGGGTCAAGACGGTTATGGTTACGGCTATATGCACTTGCAGGGGTACGCCGAGGGCATCGTGGAGGGCAAGACCGTACAAAAAGGCGAACTCATCGCCTATGTGGGCCGCACGGGCATCCAGCAATCTGCTGCGCACCTACACTTGCAGATTTATCGCGACCACCGCTTCGCGAGAGATGAATTCCTGAACCCATACGGCTTGCTGGTCCAGTTGTCCAATGGCCAAGGGGTCACCGACTTAGGGCATCCGAGAATTGCCCGCCTCCAAATTCCGGCGGTAGAAGTCATAAATTCTGGGACTGTGAGGCTTTCCGGCTCTGCGCCTCTCAGGTATCACGTTAGTCAACGGAGCGTCGAGAACGCCTCGACCTTGTTCATTGATAACTATTGAACCCGAAGAATCACTCGGTTACCCCATCCTCTAAACCCTCCGGCGAATAAGTCATACCAGTGTGCCATCCAACCGCAATTTTTTGTTGGGGCGGACCTGCGTGTCCGCCCAGGGCGCACCCCTAGGTGCGCCCCTCCGATAAGGTTCTGTAACTCTTTGACTGCACCCTGGTATTATACCTATCGTCGTAAATAATTGGACATCATGATGGTTTTGCCAACCCGATACTGCCCACTTTGTCACCCTGAGCCGCAGGCGAAGGGTCTCCTGATTGCTGGCAAAGATGAGATTCTTCGCCGCTTGAGGCGGCTCAGAATGACAAAAAGGGAACATCCTTTCACCTGTTCATCACTTAATGGCGCGGTGTGTAACTCAAAAATCCGTGCTGTCCCGGATTATCGCTGGTCGGGTATCCCCGAAATTTGGCGGAAATCGTTTTTATTCAATACGTACGTATTGATCTGATTAAAAGGTGTCTTCGGAAAGAGGTTCCAAGACTCAATTTTGAACCGAGGCAGGAGGGTCGCACCTCGTCTCGGATGATTAACATTTTCAGACTCAATGTCATCTAACTTAACAATTCAGGCATTTTCTGGGGGTGATTTTTCCGGCTTATTACTGCGGTTGATCAGGCAGATTTACCCGTGGTGATGAAGCGCGGTGGCAAAAGAAACCTGGAAGAAGGCTCATAACCCCATTTTTGCGGTGAGCTTGGGAAGGGCGACTTTGGCATTAGGGTCCAAGCCAGGAGACCGCCTGAGAAGAGAAGCCACGCCAGAGATCAGGTGGCAAACAGAAGGCAACGAGCGGAGGTATGCATGAAAAAGACAGGTCTTATTTTCATACTGGCAATTTTGCTGGCTGGAGGCGCGATCGGCGCGAGGTCTGCACCTTCTTATGCTCAGGGTTATGCAGGCTATAACTATCCACCCCCGCCCCAGAATATTTACGCGACACCTTGGGTGGGGTCTAATACCCCTTGGGTCTTTTTTCAAGGTGATTGGTTTTTAAAAGGGGTGCTGTATAATTTTTTCGGGCCTCAATATGGATGGGCCCCGTATTACGCTTATCCTCCTGCCTATATTGTCAGACCCGTTAACTGGTATGAACCGAGGTGGCATAAGTGGTATCAGGGAAATCCTCATTACTGGCAAAATTTTCAGCGGCAGTATCCCTATTGGCGCGGACACCAGGCTGGTCAGCGTTATGACCAGAATTTTTATAACCGGCACCATCGCGGCCAGGGTGCAGGTTGGAATCAAGGATTCCATGGCGTCCGTCCTTCTGGAGCCCCTGGTCATGGCGTACAAGCCCCTGGAGTCCCTGGTCGTGGCGTTCCTCCCCCTAAAGCCGTTAATGGGGATGCTGGCCATGGCGTCCGTACCCCTGGGGCCCCTGGTCGTGGCGTTCCTCCCCCTAAAGCCGTTATGGGGGATGCTGGCCACGGCGTCCGTACCCCTGGGGCCACTGGTCCTGGCGTCCGCCCCCCAGGAGCCCCTGGTCCTGGCGTTCATGCGCCCGGGGCCCCTGGGCCTGGCGTCCGTAAACCCGGAAAAACTCATCCTGGCGAGGAAAAACCGCAGCAGTAGTTCTCCTCCCGGTGCAAGTTCCCAGATCGCTCAACCTGGGCGATCTGGGATCATTTTGCCGGCGAAATCAAGGTTTCCCTTGTTTGGCCATTACACCCGCTCCGGTAAAAAAGGGGCGTCTTCAATACCCGCAAGCCTTCTAAAAAAACCTGAATCTCTCCCTTTCATGTTGCCGCCCCCACGGTCACACCAGGGGCAGGTAAGCCGTCAGGGGGCGAGCCCGGTGTTCCAGGGTCGTCCGTTTGCGGAGTTGCCCCGATTCCAGCAGGAAGAGCTGATGGCCCAGGGCGTAAAAGGCTTCCAGGGACTCGCCCAGCAGCAGGGCGGCGGCCCCATATCGGGCCAGATACTCCCGGAGGACGTTGGCCAGCATGGCGGCCCCGGCGGTGGTGGCAAGATCGCCGGAGATCACCGCCAGGATCAATTCCGGCCCTTTTACCAGTTCCCGGGCCCACACCGCCCGGGCATAGATGGCGGCGGACACCTGGGTCGGGTAGTGATTGAGATGGGCCTGGAGTTCCAGCTGCCCCAGCAAGTCGGCGTGGGGCGCTAAAGCCTCCGATTCCGAGCATCCCTGATAGTAACAGGGGCCCAGGGCGATATTCTCAGCGAGGGTAAGGAGGTGCAGCAGCACCTGCTGGGGTGAGATATAGGCGATGCGGCGCCGGAGGCGGTAGAGCTTTTCCCGGCGGCCCAGGGCCACGCTCCGGCCCCAATGGCGGACGTTGCCAGCCACCGGGGAGGCGAGCGTGGCCGCCACTTCCAGCAACGGCGAGCTCACGGCCGGGCCGGCCCCTTCAATCAGCACGACCTCGTTGAACGCCAGCGCCAGGGACAGGGGCGCCGGCCAGGCGGTATCCAGCGGCAGGGTGACCAGATCCAGATTTAAGGCATAATTCAACATAGATACCGTTGCGCTTTACGGCGGCCCCAAGCCCCGGGTCCGCTCACAGGTAATAAGCCGCGGTCAGGATGATGTCCACGGCCCCCACGAGCACCAGGCTCCAGATGGCCGCCTGGGAGGTATTGCGCGCCACCTCGTCCACGTTGACGCGGCAACTGAAGCCGAAATAGATGGACACGGTGGCAATGAGCATGGCGAAGAGCGTGGTCTTGGCAAAACCCACGCTCAGGTCAACCCACTGCAGTGCATTGACGAACGACAGCCAGAATTTGGCCCAGAAGATCTCGGCAAACGCCTGGGCAAAGAGATACCCCCCGATGATGGCGGTGAACACGCACAGGATATAGAGGCACAGCAGGCTGATGGTGAGCCCCCAGAAGCGCGGCACCCCCAGGTAACGGTAGGGATCGATGCCCATCATCCTCAAGGCCCGAATCTCCTGGTTCACGGACATATTGCCGATCTCCACGGTGATGGCGCCGCCGGAATTGAGCAGGACGAAGAACGCGGCCCACACCGGCCCCACCTCCCGCACCACGATGGTGACCAGCAGCCAGCCGACGAATTCCTCCCCCTGGAGCTTGACCAACTGCTGGG
>JAGVPN010000369.1 GCA_020052215.1 Syntrophobacterales bacterium | reverse complement strand
GGTGCGAGCTTGGGGCCTGGCCTCATTGACTGCCAGGACCCGGCCCTCAACCTGGCGACCGTTCAACATGGAGATGGCTTTTTGCCCCTCCAGTTTGGTTTCCATTTCCACAAAACCGAAACCCCGGGGTTGGCCGGTCTGCCGGTCGGTGATGATTTTGGCCGAGGCCACATTGCCGGCCTCGGTAAAGAGTTCCTTTAATTCGGTTTCGGTCATTTGCATGGGCAGATTGCCCACATACAATTTGATTGACACGATCTTCTCCTTAAGCGGCGACACAATTCCCCTGTCCCGATGGTGTCGCCCAACCCGATCTGGAGGAGATTTCGGTTATTCCTCAATAGTGCCTTCTTCCTGCGCCTTAGGTTCTTCTTGGCTTTCTTCCGCCGCGGCCCGATTCTGGCGTTTTTTCATCTTCTCATCGCTTTTCTGCTTCCGGGCGATTTCCTTGGCTCGTTTTTACCAGCCATATCGGTTGCGGGCCAACGGCTCACCTCCTTGGGGTTGAGATGGCGGAACTCCGAGGCCTAATGACCGCCGGAGTTCCCAGCCTCAAGTGGTTAGCGATTATAGCTTGGTGACGTTTTGCGCCTGGGGTCCTTTTTGACCTTGAACCACCTCAAACTCGACCTCCTGGTCTTCCGCCAGGGTCCGAAAGCCATCACTCTGAATGGCGCTGTGATGCACAAAGACATCGGGGCCGTTCTCTCGGGAGATAAAACCGAATCCCTTGGAATCATTGAACCACTTAACTCTTCCTCTTTCCTTCATGAATGAGGAACCTCCTAAATTTTGTGACACTTATCCCGCCCCAGGAGCAGGACCGCGAGAGCTGCCAGGCAAAAAAAGGGAGGGGGATTAGCATACCCTTCCGATCTATGGCCAGGGCCCGCTGCCCTGCCTTCAGTCTGACATGCTATCTACGGTAAAAAATTTAACGCAAGAACCAGGTAATGTCAAGGAAAATAAAGGGAAAAGTCCAGAGGCCGCCCCGCCCACCCGGCCCCCAACCGAGGCGGCCCCGGCCGAAAGTATAACAGCTTTAATTTTAAGAAATAATCGGAAGAAATCGCGCCGTTTGGGGGGGCCTGGGCGGCCGGTTTTCCCGGGGAAGGGCGGGCGCGTCCCGGTCACCGGGTCAATGGGTCCGGGCCAGCAGTTCTTCGGTGATGGCCCAAAAGTAGGTCTTTTCCTGGGAGGGGGGAAAGGTCTCGAGGTTTTCCAGGGCCTTGAGGGTGTAGCTCCGGGCGACGGTGCGGGCGTAGTCCAGGGACCCGTACTTATCCAGGAGGCCCCGGAGTTCCGGGGCCAGCTCCGGGGTCAGAGCCTGGGCGATGGCTGCCAGGCGTTCCCGGTCCGGGGGCGAGGCCTGGGCCAGGGCGTAAATCAGCGGCAGGGTGACCCGGCCTTCCCGCAGGTCGGCGCAGACCTCCTTGCCCAACTCCCTTGCGTCCCCGGCGTAATCCAGGATATCGTCCACCACCTGGAAGGTGATCCCCAGGTTCATCCCCATTTGGCTCAAGGCCTCTTCCTGGCCGGGGGGGACCTCTCCCAGGATGGCCCCGATCCGACAGGCGGCGGCCATAAGGATGGCGGTTTTGCGGGTGATGACCTCGAAGTATTCCGCTTCGCTGATTTTCAGGTTTCCCGCGTGCAGGAGTTGGAGGATCTCCCCTTCGGCCATCATGGTGGTGGCGTGGGACAGCACCTGCAGGATCTTCAATTTATCGGTGGTCACCGCCAGGGACAGGGCTTTGGCCAGGAGAAAGTCCCCCACCAAAATCACCGCCTGGTTGCCCCAGATGGTGTTGGCGGTGGACGCCCCCCGGCGCACGCTGGAGGCGTCGATGACATCGTCGTGCAGCAGAGTGGCGGCGTGCAGGTATTCAAACATGGTGGAAAAACCGGTCAGGTGATTGCCCTGGCAGCCGCACATCCGGGCGCTCAGGATGAACAGCAGCGGCCGGATGCGCTTGCCGCCGGAAAGCAGGATATGGCGCCCCACTTCGGCGATCAACGGCACGTGGGTCTGGAGATTGTCCACCAGCGCAGCATTGATGGCGGCCACCTCCGGCTCCAGGTTCTTCAGAATACTTTTATCCGGGACAACCATTGTGAATAAATTAACTTAGTTCTCCCGGGAAGTCAATGGATTAGGCAAGCAGTGAGCAGTGAGGAGGGCGTAGGGCGGGAAAGTGAAACGCATCCCGCCTTTGAGAATTGGGTTAAACTGAAATCATGCTGCAATACCTACGCGCCTTCGTTCCGGGCGGCACGTTTTGCGGATTGGCCTTATTCAAGCTTTCACCGTTACGTACGATGCGGTATTTATAACTTTGAGTGGGCGGCGAATGATAACGTTCGGCGTCTGGAGATGGAATATGATGCAAAAGGCGGGATGCGCTTCGCTTTCCCGCCCTACGGTCCTCTTCCACAGAAAACGGCAAACGGAAAACTTTCAGATCAGTTCCTCCTGGCCCTTGCCTTTACCCCCTTTCGCCTTTTCACCTTTTCCCCCTGTTATAAAATCTCCCCCAGCAGGTCATACGGCAACGCCCGGGTGAGGCGCACGGGTTGGATTTCCCCGATCCTCCCGGTCCCGGCGGTGATATAGACCTGGCCGTCGATGTCCGGGGCCTGGCTTTTCATGCGGCCCGTGAGGAGGTAGTCGCTCTCCGGGCTCACCCCTTCCACCAGGACTTCGGCCACGGCCCCCACCAGGGACTTGAGCCGGGCTTTGACGATTTTGGCCTGGATGGCTTTTAACCGGTGAGCCCGCCGGCGGGCCTCCCGCCGGGGCACTTTGGGGCGGAAGGATGCGGCCGGGGTGCCGGCTTCCGGCGAATAGAGAAAGATGCCCAGGTGATCGAAGCCCACCTCGGTGATGAGATCAGCCAGCGCCTGGAAGTGCGCTTCGGTCTCGCCGGGAAATCCCGCCATGACGGTGGTGCGGAGCGTCGCCCCGGGGAGGCTCTCCCTAATGCGGCGGACCGTGTCCAGGATATCCCCGCGGCCATAGCCTCGCCCCATGCGCCTTAACACCTCGTCATGGCCGTGCTGGACGGGAATATCCAGGTAGGGGAGAATCCGGGGGTTGGCGGCCATAATGGCCAGGAGTTCCGGGGTGATGCGGGCCGGGTGGCCGTAGAGGAGGCGGATCCACCGGAACCCGTCCATGGCGGCCACCTCCCGGAGCAGGGCCGCGATCCCCGGGTGGCCATGCTGGTCCCGGCCATAGGCGGTGGTGTCCTGGGCCACCAAAATGAGTTCTTTGACCCCGGCCGCGGCCAGATTTTCGGCCTCCCGCACCAAAGTCTTGAGGGGGCGGCTGCGCAGGGAGCCGCGCAGCTTCGGGATGAGACAAAAGGTGCAGCGATGGCTGCAGCCTTCGGCAATCTTCAGATAGGCCAGATGCGCCGGGGTGGCGGGGTAGCGGGCCTCCACCCCGCCGTAGGCGTAAGGCGGGGCCTGATGAAATAAGCGGGAGGCGCCGTCCGCCGGGGGCCGGTCCAGGAGGTCGGGCAGGGCGGGAAAATCGTTCACCCCGATGAACAGATCGACTTCCGGGAGGTCTTTGGCTAATTCCGCCCCGTAGCGCTGCACCAGGCAGCCGGCCGCCACCAGGCGCACCTCCGGCCGGTCCGCCTTCAGGCGGGCCAGGTCCAGGATGGTCTCCACCGCCTCTTTACAGGCCGGCTCGATGAAGCCGCAGGTATTGACCAGCAGGAGATCGGCGGCGGCAGGCTCACCGGTCACTTCCCAGCCCGCCCGGATGAGCCCCCCCAACATGATTTCCGTGTCCACCAGGTTTTTGGGGCAACCCAGGGAGATGACGTAGACGGTTTTCAGTGTGGTGATATTTGAGTTCATCAAAATGTAGGGCGGGCATTGCCCGCCGTGTAGGGTGCGCCCTGCGACCGTTTTTCTGGTTCCCAAGTTTAACTTGGGACCAGGGTGGGCGTGGTCCACCATTATCGATAATCGCCCCATTGATGGCGGGCAGTGCCCGCCCTACGGACTACAAGGAAGCTGAAGCCGAATACATGCCGAATCCGAATAAAGGATCATTATCTGGCTTTGCCTTTTCATGGATCAACTGCATTACTTGCTTGATATCCTCGCGCGCCCTCAAGGCATTGTTTTCGGTACAGTAGTCTTCCCAGGTTTGCCTAAGAGGTTTAACAATGAACTTTTCAAGAAATTCGTCGTTAGTGCGTAATGTTTTATTTGATTCGAGGGTCTCAGTTTTTCCATGCGCCAACTTGTTACGAAACTCAACAAGGTCGCGAACAGTTTGGCGGGGCCGCCTGTCTTTGGGCAGGTCTATTCCAAGTCTTTCACAAACGATAGATAGTTTACCCTCGGGGGAGATCCCTTTCTCAAAAATGTTCCAACAGGAAAATAATTTTGGACCAATATGGTTGAGATATGCCTCGAATGAAAATACCGTTAAGATAAGGCTGCCCATCCAAAGCCATTTTGAACCCTTTAATTCAGCTTGCCCACGCTCCAATAATACTCTTGAGCCATGCCAAAGCTCTGCGTATGTGTGAACATCTCGCTTTTTTGATACTCGGGCTTTCGGAGGCTTTCGATTTATCATTTGCCCGCCAAGTAGGGTGCGTCCTACGCACCATTTTTTTCTGCTCACTGATACGACATCACCGTCGCTGCGTCCATGGCCGCAAACATCGCCAGCCAGAAGGCCGCCTGGATCAGCCGGGCGTTTCGCCGCCGCTTCGGGGTGGTGAGCACCCGCGCCTCTAAAGCCGTGAGGAAATTATACATGACCGCGGCCTCCAGGGCAAAGGGCGGGAACCCTAAGTAACCCAGGAGCGGCATTTCAAAGACTTTCCAGAAGTTGAGCACCGGCAGGGTGTAAACCCACTTGGTGACGGCAAACCAATTCCAGGCTTCCCACCAGAGGCCGCAAATCAGGCCCGCGGCCAGGAGGCAGAGATGCTCCCGGCGCTCTCCCGCGGCGAAGCGGGCGCTGAGGGAGTCTCCTCCCAGAAGCCAGCACCAGGGGTCCAGCAGGAAAAACATGGCCCCCCAGACCAGGGGGAAGGCATAGCGGGGAAAGATCAGGGGCAGCACCAGAAAGGCGACGCCCACTAGGAGCGACGCCGGCTGCCAATTTCCCGGGTTGAAAGGCCGGGCTTTCAGGTTTTTAAAGGCCCCCAGGGCGTCGATGACTTGGGCGGTTAAAAGCACCCCGGGCAGCACCGTGGCAAAGGCCAGAACATAGCCGCCCCAGCGGACCCAGCCGATGGGAATCACCGCCACGTACCCCCAATTTTTCAGCGCCAGGTTGAGGGCTTCGAAGCTGAGCCAGATCGTTACGGACCAGATAAACATCTGGAGAAACTTACGGGGCTGAGTCAGGAGCCAGGACTGGCCCCGGACGCGGCCCAGGAGGCCGTCCAGGCAGGCGATATAGGGATACCAGGCAAAGAAGTAGAGATACTGGAGAATAAGTTCTTCTCCCCGCCAGATGCCCCACAGGCCGACGGCCCAGCCGGCCAGGGCCAGCGTGATCTCGATATTGGCCAGATATCTGAGATTCCTCATGAATTATATCACTCCCGAAGATATCATAACCAGGTCCGCGGGAATTTGAAAGCCACCGAGGGCGGGAAATATCACGGCTAACCGGCTTTTTTCCCTTGCAAAGCCGCTAAGATGCTGCTATAGGTAAAAAATACCAGGTCTATCGGCCCACCTCGGGGGAGGCTAACGATATAAACTTCCGGACCTGTACAACCGCAAACCCGGACCAGTAGGTGAGGGGAGTCTCTATGATATCCTGGCTCGTGGGGGTAGTAGTCTGCTTGTCGTTGCTGGCGGGATGCAGCGGAGCTCAGCAAGGCAATCTGGTGAAGGAGGAGCCGGTCCAGCCGGAAATGACCGCCTCCATACCGGATGACGGTCCTGACGATGCCAGCCTGACCGAGGAGTTGAGCGCCAAGCGTCTGGAAGAGCTCTATGCCAAGAGCGGCATCCCCGGTTGGGACCCAAGTTTAGAACAAGAATTGAAGAATTGGGAGCATCAGGTCAAATTTGATGTGCCCATCCAGATGAATAAGCAGGTCAGGGCCTACCTGGTCTATTTCTCTACAGAGCGCAAAGCGGTGATTACGCGCTATCTGTCCCGTTCCACCCGCTATTTGCCCATGATCAAGGAAGTCTTCCAGGAGGCCGGACTCCCGGTGGATTTGGCCTACCTGGCCATGATCGAGAGCGGCTTCAACAATAAGGCCTATTCTCCGGCCGCAGCCTGCGGCATGTGGCAGTTCATCAAAGGCACCGGCCTGCGCTATGGGCTGGCCATCAACGGCTACGTGGATGAACGGCGGGACCCGGAAAAGGCCACCCGGGCGGCAGCCAACTACCTGTTGGACCTCTATAAGCAGTTCGGCTCCTGGTATCTGGCCGCGGCCTCCTACAACTGCGGCGAGGGCCGGGTGCAGCGGGAGCTGAACCAGAGCAACCACAAGAACTTCTGGGAATTATCGGCCAACATGTGCCTGCCCACGGAGACCAAGAACTACGTGCCGCAGATGATCGCGGCCACCATCATCGCCAAAAACCCGGAAAAGTTCGGGTTCAAGAACGTGCCCTATCTGCCGCCGATGAAAAATGACAAGGCGCCGGTAACCGAGACCACCTCGCTGACCGCGGCGGCGGTGGCGGTGAACGTTCCCGCCGAAGAAGTGCAGGAACTGAACCCGGAATTGCTGCGGGGCATCACCCCCCCGGATATGCCGTCCTACACTCTGAATCTGCCTCCCAATAGCAAAGATCTGTTCACCAAAAACATTACCATCGCCCGCATCGAGCATCCGGCGGTGGCGTCCCACCCGATCCGGACGGCCAGGAGTTCTGGAAAGTCTTATACCAGCGGCAAGAGCGCTTCGAGCCGCCAGGCCAGCGTGGCTTACAAGCCTAACGGCAAGACCCAGACCGCGGCCGGGGCCTCCCAGAAGGCCGCGAGCCGGACCTATGCCAAACAGGAGAAACCGGCCCCCAGCACCCCAGCTAAGGCCGAGGTCGCCCCCGTGGTGCAGGCTTCTCTCTTCGGGACGCCGTCTCCGGCCGCCAAACCCGGTGATGCCAAGAAGACCAAGGCGGCCCTCCTAGGCGCCCCCAAGAACCAGACCAAAGGACCGGCCGCCAAGAGCAAGAAATCAGCCGCCCCCCGGTTGGTGAAAAAGGGCGACAACGCCGGAAAAAGTGCCGCCAAACCCAAGAAAACCAGTCGGTCTTCTAAAGACAAGGACAAGTATTCCAAGGCCAAGTCCAAACGGGCCCTCATGGTTTCCGAAGCCCGGTAAGCCTGCCGGGCTCCGCCCCACCCCCTTGCTGCAAATTATTTTATTGCCCCCCTTGCTTTTCCCGGGATAATGGTTAAAATTACCTCGATGATTAGCACTCACTATGAATGAGTGCTAACAAAAGCACGATACCCTTAATTTACTGCGAGGAGGCTGTATATGAAAATCAAACCCCTGAATGACCGGGTTCTGGTCAAACGGATGGAAGAGGTGCAGGTCACCAAAGGTGGCATCCTGATCCCCGACACCGCCAAGGAAAAGCCCATTGAGGGCAAAGTCATCGCGGTCGGCCCCGGCAAAATGAGCGATGCCGGCGCCCGGATGGCCCTGCAACTTAAAGAAGGCGACCGGGTGCTCTTCGGCAAGTATGCCGGCACCGAAATCAAGATGGAAGGCGAAGAATTCCTGATGATGCGGGAAGAAGATATCCTGGCAGTCATCAACGACTAACCGCAGGTCTTCCCCATCAACTAACCTGAATTTCTGTCGTATTCAGCAATCATCCTAAGGAGGACAGTAAGCTCATGTCAGCAAAAGAGATCAAATATGACATCAAGGCCCGGGAGTCCATGCTCCGGGGCGTCAATACCCTGGCGGACGCGGTCAAAGTGACCCTGGGTCCCAAAGGCCGCAACGTCATCCTGGAAAAAGCCTTCGGCGCCCCGGCCATCACCAAGGACGGCGTCACCGTAGCCAAAGAGATCGAACTGGAAGACAAATTCGAGAACATGGGGGCCCAGATGGTGCGGGAAGTGGCCTCCAAAACCTCGGATGTGGCCGGCGACGGCACCACCACCGCCACCATCCTGGCCCAGGCCATTTACCGGGAAGGCTCCCGCCTGGTGGCCGCCGGCACCAACCCCATGGCCTTAAAGCGCGGTATCGAGCAGGCCGTGGCCGCGGTGGTGGACGAGCTCCACAAGATTTCCAAACCCACCAAAGACCAGAAAGAGATCGCCCAGGTCGGCACCATCAGCGCCAACAACGACCCCTCCATCGGTAACATCATCGCCGATGCCATGGCCAAGGTCGGCAAAGAAGGCGTCATCACCGTGGAAGAAGCCAAGGGCATGGACACCAACCTGGAAGTAGTGGAAGGCATGCAGTTCGACCGGGGCTACATCTCCCCCTACTTCGTCACCAACCCCGAGAAGATGGAAGCCGCCCTGGAAGAGCCCTACATCCTCATCCACGAGAAGAAGGTCAGCGCCATGAAAGACCTGCTGCCCGTGCTGGAGACCATCGCCAAGATGGGCAAGCCCCTGGTGATCATCGCCGAAGACGTAGACGGCGAAGCCTTGGCCACCCTGGTGGTCAATAAGCTCCGGGGCACCCTCCAGGTAGCGGCCGTGAAGGCCCCCGGCTTCGGCGACCGCCGCAAGGCCATGATGGAAGATATCGCCATCCTCACCGGCGGCCAACTGATCTCCGAGGATATGGGCTGGAAGCTGGAAAACGTCACCGTGAAAGAACTGGGCACCGCCCGCAAAGTGAGCCTCGACCGGGACAACACCACCATCATCGATGGCGGCGGCGACCGGGCGGCCATCGAAGGCCGGGTGAAACAGATCCGGGTCCAGATCGATGAGACCACCTCGGACTACGACCGGGAAAAACTCCAGGAGCGGCTGGCCAAACTGGTGGGCGGCGTCGCGGTGATCCGCGTCGGCGCGGCCACTGAAATCGAAATGAAAGAGAAGAAGGCCCGGGTGGAAGACGCCCTCAATGCCACCCGCGCCGCGGTGGAAGAAGGCATC
>JAGVPN010000372.1 GCA_020052215.1 Syntrophobacterales bacterium | reverse complement strand
ATGCTGAACGGCTTTGCCTACTTCAAGATGTTCTTTGAGGATAATCAGCCCCAGGACTTAATCTTCCTTTCCGTCAACCGTTCCTTCGAGCCCTTGACCGGCTTGCAGGACGTGGTGGGGAAAAAGGTGTCCCAAGTAATTCCGGGCATGCGCGAGGCTGATCCGGAGTTGTTCAAATTCTTTGCCCGGGTGGCCTTGACCGGACAACCCGAGAGACTTGAGATCTATGTGACCAGCTTGGAGAAGTGGTTTGACATCTCGGCGTACAGCCCGGCAAAAGAATACTTTGTGACCGTATTTGACGTGATCACCGAGCGCAAGCAGGCCGAGGCGTCCCTGGCACAGCGGGTCCACGCCCTGGCGGCCTTGTACGCCGCGTCCCAGTCATTCCTGGGACAGATCGGGGTGGCCGCCACCACCCAAGCAACCTGCCGCCTGGCGGTGGAGCATTTCCAGTTAAAGTTGGCCTGGGTGGGACTGATCCATCCCGGCGATTACCTGGTCCACCCCGTCGCTTCCTTCGGGGCCGAAGCCGGCTACCTGGACGCTATCCGCATCACCTGGGACGACAGCCCCACCGGGCGGGGGCCTACCGGCACGGCCATCCGCACCCGGCAGCCTTTTATCATGAACCACATCGAGACGGACGCGGCCTTCGCCCCCTGGCGGGAGGCGGCCATGGCCCGGGGCTACCGGTCCTCCTTGGCCATACCGCTGTGCACCGACGGCCAGGTCTTGGGCGCCTTGAATCTCTACAGCGAGCAGGCGAATTTTTTTCAGGCCGACCGGCTGCCGCTGCTGCAATCCTTCGCCAATCAGGCGGCGGTGGCTTTGCAGAAGGCCCGGTTCTTTGAAGAAACCCGGCGCTATGCCGCGGAGCTGGAAGACCGGGTGGCGGAGCGCACCGCCCAACTGGAGGCCACCAACCAGGAGTTGGACCACTTCGCCTATTCCGTGTCCCACGACCTTCGGGCGCCGCTCCGGGCCATGCAGGGCTTCAGCCAGGCGCTGCTGGAGGACTATGCCGGGGAACTGGACCCCGGGGGGCAGGACTACGCCCGGCGTATCAACGCCGCGTCCGAACGCATGGACCACCTGATCCAGGACCTCCTGGCTTACAGCCGGATCAGCCGGGAGGAGATGGCCCTCCAGCCGGTGAGCCTGGAGCAGACGGTGGCGGAGGCCATGGCTCATTTAGAGGGCGACATCCAGGCCCGCCAGGCCCGGGTCCGGGTGGAACCGCCCCTCCCCGGCGTGCAGGCCCACCGCGCCACCCTGTTGCAGTTGGTGGCCAACCTGGTGAGCAACGCCATCAAATTCACCGCGCCCGAGGTTAAGCCCCAGGTGCGCCTGTGGGCCGAAGACCGGGGCGAGCGGGTGTGCCTGTGGGTGGAGGACAACGGCCTGGGCATCGCCCCGGAACACCAGGAGCGCATCTTCCGCATCTTTGAGCGCTTGCACGGGATTGAGGCCTATCCCGGCACCGGCATCGGCCTGGCCATTGTCAAGAAAGGGGTGGAGCGCATGGGGGGCCGGGTAGGGGTGGAATCCGAACTCGGGCAGGGAAGCAGGTTCTGGGTGGAGTTGGGAAAGGCCGGGTAGGGGCGGGCGTCCTCGCCCGCCGCTTTAGTCCCACGCCGGTAGAGGTTGTCCGGTTTGCTGAAGGGTTTTATTAAAGATTTTCGGCAACTTTGCCGAAACACTCAGGTAGAGATGTGAAAAAGGGAGGTGCATGAAAACCCAAGCCAGTTTCACCATTTTACTGGTAGAAGACGACGCTGACGACGCTTTGCTGATTCAACGGGCCTTCCGCAAGGCCAAGATCGCCAACCCCATCCAGGCGGTGAGGGACGGCGACGAGGCGGTGGCCTATCTGAGCGGCGCGGCGAGTTACGGCGACCGGCGCCAGTTTCCCTTGCCGGTGCTGATCCTCCTGGACCTGAAGCTGCCGCGGCGCTCGGGGTTTGAGGTGCTGGAATGGCTCCGGAGCCAGCCCGGACTGAAGCGGACGCCGGTGGTGGTGCTGACCTCCTCCAAGGAGACCGTGGATGTCAACCGGGCCTACGAACTGGGGGCCAACTCCTATCTGCTCAAACCCGTCACCTTTGAGGCCTTGCAGGAGATTATGCAGGCCATCAACCTCTACTGGCTGGTCTTCTGCGAAATGCCGAATCCGCCGGGAGAGTGAGGCGGGGGCGGGGCTCTGGGCTTATGGCCCAGGATGTAGGGTGCGTCCTACGCACCACCCGGCGAAGCAGAGCTTTGCCGCCAACCGGTGTTCCCAAGCAGGAGCTTGGGAACGAGGGGAAATTGAATACCCCCATTGGGTTATTGCCCTGAGAAGGTGGTGCGTAGGACGCACCCTACATTAAAAACCTTGAACCTTGAACCCTTCAGACCAGGTGGAATTATGGAAGAGACCTTGCGCGTTCTGGTGGTGGACGACAACCCGGACGACCGGGCGCTGATCAAACGGGAGTTGAGCCGGGAGTTTCCCCGCGTCCAGGTGACGGAAGTCGCCGATGCCCAGGCCCACGCCCTGGCCCTGGCGGAAGAACCCTTCCATCTGGTCATTACCGACTACATGTTGGGTTGGAGCAACGGCCTGAGCATCCTGCGGGATATCAAGGCCCTCTGGCCCGAGTGCCCGGTGGTCATGTTCACCGGCACCGGCAATGAAGAGGTGGCGGTGGAGGCCATGAAGAACGGCCTGGAGGATTACGTCCTTAAGACCCCCCGGCACTATATCCGCCTGTGCGCCGCGGTGCGCCAAGGCTTGAAGCACACGGCGCAACGCCGGGCCTTGCGGCAAGCCGAAAACCGCTATAGCCGGCTGTTTAATAACGCCCCCATCGGACTCTACCGCATTACGCCCGCCGGTGAGGTCGTGGAAGCCAACCCGGCCCTGGTCCACCTGCTGGGCTATCCGGACCGGGAGACGTTGCTGGCGGTGAAGGCGGTGGATTTTTATGCGGACCCCGTGGATAAGCAGCGGTGGAGCGACCAGATGCAGCACCGGGGGGAGGTGCGGGGCTTCGAACTGCAACTCCGCCAACGGGACGGCCGCGCCGTCTGGGTGCGGAACAACGCCCGGGCGGTGCGGGATGAGGCGGGGGAAATTTTGGGTTACGAAGGCTCTCTGGAGGATGTCACCCCCTACCGCCAGGCCGCGGAAGCCCTGCGCGCCAGTGAGAGCCGCTTCCGGCTGCTGATGACCAACATCCCGGCGGTGGTGTTTAACAGCTTCGCCAACGGCGACATTGACGTCTTTGATCATAAGATCGAAACCTTGACCGGCTATCTGAGGGCGGAGTTTGAATCCCGGCGGCGTAGCTGGATTGATCTGATTGTGGAAGAGGACCGGCAGGGCGCCAAGGCGATCTTCATCCGGGCCTTGAAGGGGGATAAGGCCTATATCCGGGAATACCGCATCAGGAATAAGGCAGGAAAAATTGTCTGGGTTCAGGAAAGGAGCCAGATTGTTTGCGATTCAGAGGGCCGGATCAGGCATATCTGCGGGGTACTTTTTGACATCACCGCCCACAAAGAGGTGGAGGAGGAAGTGCAGCTCAAGGCGGCGCTTCTGGATGCGGTTTCTGATTCCGTCTTTTTACACGATCTGGAGGGGCATTTTCATTATGTCAATGAGGCGGCTTACAAGAGCCGGGGCTATGGGAAAGAGGAGTTGCTGGCCCAAGATATCTCTACCTTGCCCACCCCGGAGCACGCCGCAGTGCGGGCAAGCCGTATCGATGATTTGCTGAAGCAAGGCAAAACCAGCTTCGAATCCGCCCATCTTTGCAAAGACGGGTCGGTCATGCCGGTGGAAGTCCATGCCCGCCTGATTGCCCTGAATGGCCGCACCTTGATCCTCAGTGCGGCCCGGGACATCACCGAGCGCAAGGTGGCCGAGACCGCCCTGGCAGACAGTTTTGCCAAGCTGCACCGCGCCCTTGAGGGGACGGTGGGCGCCCTGGGCGCCACCTTGGAGATGAGAGACCCCTATACCGCCGGCCATCAGCGGCGGGTTACCCAACTGGCTTGCGCCCTGGCCCGTGAACTAGGGTTTTCAACGGAGCAGATCGAGGGCATCCGGGTCACGGGGATCGTCCACGATATCGGCAAGATCGCGGTGCCGGCGGAGATCCTGAGCAAACCTGGAAAAATCAGCCCCATGGAGTTTAATCTCATCAAGGTTCACTCCCAGGTGGGGTATGACATCCTGAAAGATATTGAGTTCCCCTGGCCGGTGGCCCAGGCGGTGCTCCAGCACCACGAACGGTTTAACGGCTCCGGCTACCCCTCGGGGTTGACCGGCGGCGACATTATCCCGGAGGCCAGGATTTTGATGGTGGCCGATGTGGTGGAGGCCATGGCCTCCCACCGGCCTTACCGGCCAGCTTTGGGGATTGATCAGGCCCTGGAGGAGATCACCAAGAATAAGGGCATCCTCTATGATCCGGAAGTGGTGGAGGTCTGCGTCCAGCTCTTCACCGAAAAGGGGTTCATCTTACCATAGGAAGATTGGTCTGCATGGATGAAAATACGGCTAACCTCCAGGTGGGGCATGGAATAGCCAAAGGGGAGCAGGCCCTGGCGGTGGGGGCCAAAGCCGCGCGCCAGGCGGTGCGGGGCCTCAAGAAAAAGGGCCTGTCCGCCATTCTGGTCTTTGCCTCGGTGCGCTACGATTTAGCAGAGGTGCTCCAGGGCATCCATGGGGTGGTGGGCCAGGCGCCGGTAATGGGCGCCACCACCGCGGGGGAGATCTGCGACGGTCCCCAGCAAGGGAGCGTGGTGGTGGTGGCCCTGGCTTCTCCTTATCTTAAAGTGCGGGTGGGGGTGGGGCAGGGGGTGTCCCAGGATTGGCGGCAGGCCGTGACCCAGGCAGTTAATACGCCGGAGGTCAAACCATTTTTCGACCCCCAGGACACCGGCATCTGGCCGGAGATGACCCGACAGGGTAAATCCGCTTTTGGGCTCCTCTTTTCCCCCGGCAACACCCGGGCCGCGGATTCCCGGAGCTTCGAAATCCTGGAGGAACTCAAGCGTCTGTCTTTGAACCGTCTGCCCATAATCGGCGGGGCCGCGGCCGATGACTGGCGTCTGGAAACCAATTACGTCCTGTGGGGCCGGCAGGCCTATCCCGATAGTGTTCTGGTCGCGGTCTTCGAGACCCAACTCCAGTTCGGCATCGCCATGGCCCACGGCTTCCAGCCCACCAGCCGCAAAGCCACCGTCACCCGGGTAAAAAACCATGAGGTGCTGGAATTGGACGGCAAACCCGCGGCCGACGTTTACTCCCAATTGCTCTGCATCTCCCGGGTGGCCCTGGAAGGCAAACATCTGACCTTGACCACCAAACGGCCGGCCGGCATTCTGGATGCCTATGGCCAATACAGCCTCAACGTGGCCAGTTTCTTCACCCCTGAACATGGCGTGCGGTTTTCCCAACCCATGGTCGAGGGAACCCTGTTGACCATCATGGATGCCGATCAGAGCAGCCTGTTGGCGGCCGGAGGCGAGGCGGTGCGCAAAGCCATCCTCCGGGGCGGCATCACCGACCCGGCCATGGTCCTGGCCTTTCCCTGCGCTCTCCGGAGCCTTGTTTTAGAAGGCTGGGGGGGCGAAGAGATTGCCGCCATCCGGAAGATGCTGCCCACCACCCCGGTAGTGGGTTTCTACAGTTTTGGCGAACAGGGGGTGGCCGACGACGGGGTCAACCGTCACAATAACGAAGTGATTGCGGCGCTGGCGCTGGACCGGGAGCTGTCCCACGGGGCCCGGGTGGCCTTGGAGCAGGCGCATTTGCAGCAGGAATTGGAGCAGCGCCGCGCCGAACTGATGACCTCCAATGAACAACTGCGCCGGGAAATTGCCGAGCGTCGGCGGGCGGAAGAGGCCCTGAAAGAGAGTCACGGTTTCCTGAAAAATATTTTCGCCAGCATCCAGGATGGTATCAGCATTTTGGACTTAGACTACAATATTATTGGGTGCAATACCGCAATAGAACGGTGGTTTCCCCATGCCATGCCCCTGGAGGGGAAAAAATGCTATACCGTCTACCATAACCGCCGGGAGCCCTGTGAGGTCTGCCCTTATACCCACACTCTAAAAACTGGAAAGATGGCTGTTAATATGAGCCCCAGGCATGGGGAGGATGGAAAAATTGTCGGCTGGGTCGAACTCCATTCTTTTCCTATGCAGGATAATGCTACTGGGAAAATGACGGGAGTTATTGAGTACGTCCGGGACATCACCGACCGGAAACTGGCGGAGGAGACCTTGCAGGGTAGTGAGGCACGCTATCACTCCTTGGTGGAGAATATTGATCTCGGCATAGCCTTGATAGATTCAGACTACCGGATAAATATGTTGAACGCGGCCCAGGGGAAATTTTTCCAAAAACCGGCTAGTGAATTGATCGGTCAAGAATGTTTCCGGGTATTTGAAAAGCGCCAGGCGGTGTGTCAGGGCTGTCCGGGGACGATGGCCATGGCCACCGGCCGCGCCGCGGAAGCCGACCGGGAAGGCGTCCGGGATGACGGCAGCCGGTTTGCGGCCCGCATCCATGCCTTTCCCCTCTTCGGTCCGGACGGCGCCCCCACCGGCTTTATCCATGTGGTAGAAGACATCACTACGCGTAAGCAAGCCGAAGATGCCCTGCGGGGGAGCGAACAAAGATTCCGGGATGTGAGCGAGAATGTGGCGGAGTGGATCTGGGAAGTGGACCAACAGGGCAAATATACCTATAGCAGCCCGGTAGTAGAGAAGTTGTTGGGCTATAAACCTGGGGAAGTTCTGGGTAAATATTTTTATGAGTTTTTTCATCCAGAGGATCGGGAAAGCTTGATGCAAGAGGCTCTGGCCATAATTTCCACCAAACGGCCCTTCCGGGAATTCCTCAACCGGAATCTGCACAAGAATGGCAAAATCGTCTGGTTATCCACCAGCGGCGTCCCCGTTCTGGATGATGGCGGCAAATTCCTGGGATACCGGGGCTCAGATACAGATATCACGGCGCAGCGGCAGGCAGAGGCGCAGCTGCGGCAAAACGAAGAGTGGTTCCGCCAGATCTACGACAGTGCGCCGGTGATGATGCACTCCATTGATGCCGACGGGTTGATCTGCAATGTGAACCGGAAATGGCTGGAGTCCATGGGTTACACCCGGGATGAGGTCATGGGAGCAAAGGTTTTCCGCTTCATGAGGAAGGAGTCGGCCCGGCGCTGTCAGGAAAGCACCCTGCCCCAGTTCTGGCGAGACGGCTTTGTCAGGGACATTCCCTATCAATTTGTCAAGAAAAACGGGGACGTGATGGAGGCGTTGTTAGACTGCGCCGTTACCCAAGACCCCTCGGGCCAGTCCGTCAGTCTGTCGGTGGTTCGGGATATCACCGGGATAAAAAAGGCGGAAAATAGCTTCCGCCAGGCCAATGAGCAGTTACAGCGCCTGGTGTTTGAATCGGAACGCCGCAACCTGGAGATCACTCAGCTCAACCTCCTGTCGGAACTGCTCCAGAGCTGCCGTCAGGTTAAAGAAACCTACCCCCTCATCGCCCAGTCCGTCCAGGAGTTGTTTCCGGCCCGGTCCGGGGCCTTGTTTATCTTGGACCCCGTCAGGAATCTGTTGGAAGCCGAAGCCCTCTGGGGTGCCCCCCTGGCCGGAGAACCGGTCTTCGCGCCGGATGATTGCTGGGCCTTACGGCGGGGGAAACTCCATATTGCAGTTGCCGGGAACCAGGGACCGCATTGCCGTCATCTCCCCGCGGCGTTTGCCCATGACTATCTGTGCCTGCCCCTGCTGGCTGGGGGAGAACTCTTCGGCCTGGTGCATGTCCAGGGTCTGGGGGATCTGACTCCGGAGCGGAGCGAATCGCTGCCGCGGCTGGCGGTGACCGTAGCCGACCATATCACCCTGTCCCTGTCAAATTTAAAATTGCGCGATACCCTGCGCCACCAGGCCATCCATGATCCCCTCACCGGCCTGTTCAACCGCCGTTACCTGGAAGAGACCCTGGAAAGGGAATGGCGCCGGGTACAGCGCAAGGCGGCCCCCCTGGGGGTCATCATGCTGGACCTGGACCACTTCAAGCGCTTTAACGACACCTATGGCCATGCCGCCGGGGACGACCTGTTGCGCACCCTGGGCCTGTTGCTGCAAACCCAGGTGCGCCAGGAAGACGTGGCCTGCCGTTACGGGGGCGAGGAATTTGTCCTCATCCTGCCCGAGGCGCCGCTGGAAGTGGTCCTGGAGCGGGCTGAGGAAATCAGACAGATGGCGCCCCGTCTCCAGGTATTTCAGGAGGGCAAGTTGTTGGAAAGCACTACGGTCTCGCTGGGGGTGGCCATGTTTCCGGAGCATGGCGCTACGGGAGATGAGGTGATCCAGGCCGCGGATAACGCCATGTACCAGGCCAAAGCCGCCGGCCGCAACCGGATAGTGGTGGCGGCAACGCGCGATACGGCATCCAGCAATCCAGATATGTAGGGCGGGCACTGCCCGCCAGAGATGGGCAGCGCGTCCCCTGAGCAAGCACAGGCGAGACGCCTGCGCCACCGATTTAGCGGAAACCGGAAACCGAAAACGGTTTTATCCGGGCCGGTGGCGGCGGCCCTATTTCAAAATCAACGCCCCGGCCAGGACCATAATCTCCACAACTTCGTTGGCGGCGCCCAGGACGTCGCCGGTGATGCCGCCCAGGCGGCGCTGAAAGTAGAGGCTGCCCAGCCAGACCAGGGCGGCGGCGGCAATGAAGAGCACCAGGCCCGGGGCGCCCAGGATCAGCAGAGATAAGCCCCCGGCGCTGAGGCTGGCGCCGGCCAGGACCCGGGGGCTCACCCCCAGGGTCATGGCCTGCCCCAGGCCCCCTTCCGGCCGGGCGTAGGGCGACAGATAGGCCAGTAGCACCATGCCCCAGCGGCTGACCACCGGGAAGAGCAGCAGGGCTTCGGCCCCCCGGGTTTGGGTGGATAAAGAGAGGAACAGGGAAAATTTGAGGACCAGCCCCAGAATGAGGCTGATGACCCCGAAGGCGCCCACCCGGGAGTCTTTCATGATACGGAGGCGGTCCGCCGGGGTGTGGCCCCCGCCCAGGCCATCGGCGGTGTCGGCCAGGCCGTCCAGGTGCAGCCCGCCGGTGACCCACACCGTCAGCGCCAGGAGCAGGGCCGCGGCCGCGGGGGCCGGCAAAATTTTTTGCAAGCCCGCCCAGGCTACCCAGAAACCCAAGCCGAGGACGGCCCCGACCCAGGGAAACCAAAACAGGGAGCGAGCCAGGGCCGCCTCATCGGCTGGGCCCCGCCAGGGCCAGGGCAGCTTGGTGAGAAAGGTCAGGGCCAGGGGCAGGGTGGATTTCATGCTTCCTGGTCGGCCACCCCGGCCTCCTCGAAGGTGGCCATTTCCCGGTAGATCCTGACGCCGGCTTCCAGCAGGCTCAACCCCAGGGCGGCGCCGGTGCCTTCCCCCAGGCGCATCTGGAAATTCAACAGGGGCTTGAGGCCCAGGAAATCCAGCATGATCTGGTGGCCCGGCTCCACGGAGCGGTGGGCGGCGATGAGGTAATCGGTCACTGCCGGGGCCATGGCCTTGGCCACCAGCGCCCCGGCGGTGGCGATAAAGCCGTCCAGCACCAGGGGCCGCCGGGCCGCGGCGGTCCCCAGGAT
>JAGVPN010000271.1 GCA_020052215.1 Syntrophobacterales bacterium | reverse complement strand
GTTGGCATAAAAGGCCAGGAGCCAGGGTCCCAAGGGCACCGGGCGGGGGACCAGGGTGCGGCACCAGGCCCCGATGGCGGTCAAGGTCAGCAAAAACCCCAGGCTCACCAGGGCCAGGGGCGGAGCCACCAGTCCCACCACGCCCCCCAGACCGGCCAGGACCGCCAGGACAATAGGCCCGGCCAGGACCCACACCGCCAGCGCCGCGGCCAGCCAGGTTCCGGGCAGGCAGTATTTCAGATATAACAGTTGCCTGGTCAGCCAGGTGTCCCAGCCGCCCAGGGTCTGGCCGGAGAGATGGGTGTCCAGGATAGCCGTGGCCACGGGCTGCGTCCGGATGCCGAAGCGCAACAAGCGCTGCCCCAGGGGAAAGTCGTCCAACACCTTTGTCCTCAGGACGCCGGCGATCCCATAATAGTGGAAGACGGACCGGAGCATGGCGGTGGCCCCGCCCCAGGGCAGGGCGATAAAGGCAAAACCGTGCAGCAGGTGCAGGGTCAGCACCGTCTGGAGCATCCCCAGGGTCGGTACCCGGGCATCGCCGGGAATGATGCGGTGGAAACCAGATGTCAGGACCGCTGCCCCGGTGACCAGGGGGTGAATGAGGTCCCGGAGAAAGTCTGGCCGGGCCTGGTGAGTGCTGTCGCAAAACACCAAAACCTCCACGGAGTCGTCCAGGGCCCCGACCCCGGCCAGGAGGTTGTGGTTCTTCTGGGAGCAGTGGGCCGCCGGGCCGCTGACGATGTGGCGGCTATGGGGGTGACGGGACAGCAAAGCCCGGACCAGGGGCGTGGCGGGGTCCTCCAAGTCCCGGGTGACCAGGATGGTTTCAAAGTTGGGGTATGGCTGGTTGAGCAGAGAGGTAAGCGCGGTCTCCATTTCCGGCGAGTTCCCGGTCAGAGGGATAATGAGGGCGACCCTGGGGTAGGTGGGCCAGACGACGGACTCCGGAGATGAGCCCCCGGGGTCACGCCCCGGAAAACTCCGGCGCACATGCCCGCGGCTGTGGATCAGCAGAATCAGCAGGAGCAGGATCTCCAGGGCCATGGAGGCCAACATCAGGGCCGTCAATCAATTCCTCCTATTATTCTCAGGGTATTTCTCCTCTCTGGAGCCACCATCGCCCCGCCAGGAGCAGGGTGGGGGCCAGGGCCAGGGCTTCGGCCGCTTCCCGGGGCAGGCGCCCGTCCCCCATCAGGTACAGCAGCGCGCCCGCCAGGACGGCCAGGCCCAACTGGAGCAGGGGCTGCTTCGGAATGAGTCCCAGACGCCGCTGGCAGAAAGAGACGGTCAGGAGGGCCACCCCGCCCTTGGTGAGCACCATGGCCAGGGCCGCCCCCATGAGGGGTGCTGTGGGAATGACCAGGGTGCACCAGACCAGGTTGAAGGCCAGCCCGCCTAGGTAAAAGATCAGGAGCAGCCGCTGAAACTGCATGCTGATCATGAGAAACGCCGCCAGGTTGTGCATAAAGGCAAAGACCACGGTCACCGCCAGGAGCTTTTGCAGCCAGATGGCTTCCGGGTATTTGGGGCCGTAAATCAGGGTGATGATGCGGTCGCTCTCGATGAACAGCAGGAACATAACCACTACGGCGGCGGCCAGCAGCCAGCGGGCGGTGTTCTGGGCCAGGAGGGAGATTTTGGCTCGGTCCACCTCCCAAAGCTTGACGAAGATCGGAAACAGGATGCTCTGCAGGAGCAGATTAGAGACCAGCCCGGAGATGCCGTCCACGGTCTGCCAGGTAACGCTGTACTGGGCCACTCCTTGGGCCCCGGTGTACTTCTGGAGGAAAAAGAGGTTGGCCTTGTTGTAGATGATGGCCGAGACTTCGATGAGGGCAAACACCAGACCCAGTTGCAGAGTGGAACCCAGCCGTCCCAGGGAGGGCCACTCGAACCGGAAGCGGCCCCGGGAGCGCACCAGGATAAAGCTGCCTCCCAGGTTGACCAGGCTCTCGATGAGCTTGAAGGCGGCCACCGTCAGGGGTGTGGCTCCCAGGGCCAGGGCGATGAGGCCATAGCCAAAGCCCAGTCCGGCCGCCAGGACTTTGATCTTGCCCTGGAGGTCCTGGCGGCCCCGGACCTGCAAGGCCACAAAAAAAGTGTTGGACAGGGCTTCCAGCCCCACCCCGGCGCTGAGCATAAACATGACGTGCTTGAGGGGCAGGGAGTAGTCCTGCCACTCCATGAAGCCCAATACCCCGATGAGCGCCAGGACCAGCAGGACCACTTTCAGGAGGGTTACCTGGCTCAAGGCGGCGTTCGGATCACTATTCTTATTGTTCAGGAGGGAGACCAGGGGCAGGTTGAGGCCAAATTCCGCCACCAACACGAGGATGCCGCCCAACCCGATGGCCAGCATAAACTCCCCATAGGTGTTGGAGCTTACTCGGGCCAGGTAGATGAGGAAAACGGCTTGCAAGGCCTCCCGGACCCAGCGGGCGCTGAGCAGGTAGGCAAACTTATGGAGGATGCGGGGAGGGGTGGGCTCCCCCGGAACTGGCGGGCTATGGCTGCTTATGAGCATCAAGGGACTGCGCCGGCCTTTAGTTTGATCTTTCCAGCCCGGGGTTCCCGCGGCGGGAACTCTCCGAAAGCTTCTTTTATATACCAGATATTGCCGCCGCCGGTGAGGAAAAGTCTCCTGAAGGGCGGCTGGGGCCAAAATTTCGGCCGGAGCGCGGCTTTGGCCTTTAAGGGTTGAACACCCCTGCTCCGGGGTTCAGACTAAACGTTCGGGTAAGTGAAAGTGATTGCCATGCCCGGCGCCATGTTTTATGATCTTTTACCGTGAAAACCCAAATCCCCCTAAATCCCCCTTTGCTAAAGGGGGACTTTAAAACCCCCCTTTGAAAAAGGGGGGTAGGGGGGATTTTCATACTCGGGGGTGAGACATTTGTGGTTCATGAACGTTTAGCCTGGGCGCAAGTACGGCCAAGGACCGGCCTTAACCCCCCGAGGCGTGATGGCTTGCTTCTCAGGATCTGCCAAATCCCAGCCATGGCCCATTTTACCCTGGAATAGTCAATGATGCCGGATCTACGGAGCGATACCGCCACAAACTGGTTCCAGCGCCATCCCAAGAAAACCCTGGCGACTGTTACCCTGGTGGTCATCCTGGCCATAGTCTTCGCCGCGGAGAAATTCCTGGAATTCAATAACCGCCGGCATGGGATTGTTCTGGAGGCGGAAGTTGAAAGAAGGTATGCCAGGTTAAAGGAGTACCGCCCCGGCACCCGCCTGCTGCTGGCTTTTCCCCGGAATCACCTGCCCTACACCGACAATGTCTTCACCAAGCAGTACCGGGTTGACATAGATAATAACGGTTTTATCGCCCCTTCCCGGAAATATGACGCCCCCGATAAGGTCATCGTGTTCCTGGGCGGGTCCACCACCGAGTGCATGTTTGTGGATGAGGACCACCGGTTTCCTTACGTGGCGGGGCAGATCCTGGAGCGGGACACGGGCGCCAAGACCAATTCCTACAACGGCGGGATGTCAGGCAGCAACACCCTGAACGCCATCGATATCCTGATCAACAAGGTGATCCCCTTGAAACCCGACGTGGTGGTCTTCATGGAGAACATCAACGACCTGAGCACCCTCCTGTACGAAGGGACCTACTGGAACCAGCGCACGGCCCGGTCGCCCCTGGAAACCCTGAAAAAGCGTCAGTTGGTGGGCAAGCTCCTGAAAGAAATTTGTATTCCCAATCTCAACCACGCCTATAAAAATCTGCAGAAGACTCTGTCCGGGAAAGAGGAGGACGAATTCGCCGGCGCCCGGGGCAAAAAGCTCATCATTGACCGGGCCAAAATGGTGCAGGATTTTGCCGCCGGCCTCCGGACGATTGTCTGCACCTGCAAGGCCTGGGGCATCGTGCCGGTGCTGATGACCCAGGCCAACCGGATCACGGACCGCCCCGACCCGGTGGTGGCGGCCTACATCAGCCGGGACGGGGGCAACCGCGGCATCGGCTACCGGAAATTCAAAGAGCTGTATGACGCCTTCAACGACACCATCCGGGAAGTGGGCCGGCAAAACCAGGTCATGGTCATCGACCTGGCCCGGGAAATCCCCCCCGACAAAAAATACCTCTATGACCTGGTCCACTTCAATGACGCCGGGTCCCAACTGGCGGCAGAGATCATTGCGGCCCGGTTGAGGGGCATAATGGCGCCGCCGTAGGGGCGGACCTATAGCGTTTGCCATAAATTCCTTCCGGTTGGAGGTTCTTAAATCCCCCTAAATCCCCCTTTGCCAAAGGGGGACTTTAACAGCAATTCCTTGCAGTTCCCCCCCTTTTTTAAAGGGGGGCAGGGGGGATTATAAGGATTCCCATAGCGGAAAAAACTTTTGGCAATTGCTATATGTGTCCGCCCGTGGTTGAGGGCGCACACGCAGGTGCGCCCCTACAGGTGCAGGCCTATGTCTACCACAGCCGCCCGGACCGCCCTTCCTTCACCGCCAGGACCAGGCCGTCGTGCTCCGGGGAGTGGCGGGGCAGAAAGCTCAGCAGGTGGACGGCGCGCCAGGCGGGATTTTCTAAGATTTCCCGGTTAAAATCCGCCGCCCCGGAGAAGCCCACGTTGTCGGCCACCAGGAGGCCGCCGGCGCGCAGGAGCCGCCGGCAGAGGGAAAGGGCCGGCAGGTAGGATTCCTTGTCGATGTCCAGGAAGATCAGGTCAAAGGTCTCGGACATCGCCGCCATCAACTTCAGGGCCTCCCCCACCCTGACCTCCACCACCTCGGTGAGCCCGGCCCGGGCGAAGTTGCCCCGGGCCCGGGCGGCCATGGCCTCATCCACTTCCAGGGAAACCACCCGGCCCGATATCCCGGCGCAGGCCCGGCCCAGAAAGATGCCGGAATACCCGGTGGCGGTGCCCAACTCCAGGATGCGGGCGGCCCCGGTGGCGGTGGCCAGGATGAAGAGGAGTTCACCCACCACGGGGCCCACGATGGGGATGGACTCGCGTTCAGCCTCCGCTTCCAGCTCCCGGAGCAAGGCGTCGCTGTCCGGCGCCAGGCCCCGGAAATAACCTTCCAGATCGGGCATCATTTTGGTCATGGTCCCTCCGTCAGTCCCGGTAGAAGAAGAGATTTCCTCGAATTTTTTATTTTTTTATAAGGTCCGGTTACTATTATGCCAGGAAAATGGCAGGAGGGGAAGGTTGACCGGCTTCAACACTTTTCATACCAACGATCATTTCCTCCTGGACACAACGAAGCATGAAAATGTAGAACAGCCGCCCCCGGCTGTCCCTGGGCAGGCGAGGGCGCCTGCCCTACACTTTCATATAAATAAGCAATCAAAAGACTATTTTTGTCATTCTGAGCGCAG
>JAGVPN010000514.1 GCA_020052215.1 Syntrophobacterales bacterium | reverse complement strand
GTCTGAGCGCCCCCGGGATCTATCTCCTGGACCGGCCCGACCTGACCCAGAGCGAAATCCGGGTGGGGCATCTGGGCTTGCCCCGGGCCCACCCCGATTACTTCCCCCTGCAGCTGGTGAACTACATCCTGGGCGAAGGCGGATTTTCCTCCCGCCTCATGGCCCGCATCCGCTCGGACCTGGGCTTCACCTACGGCATCCGCAGCAGTTTCTCCTTCCGCCGGGCCCCGGGGCCTTTCATCGTCTCCACCTTCACCCCCGCGGCGAACACTGCCCAGGTGGTGGACGAGATTCGGACGGTGATCACCGAAGTCCACCAAAACGGGGTGGCGCCTCAGGAACTGGCGGAAGCCCAGAGCTACTACGTGGGCCATTTCCCCCTGGGGCTGGAGACCTCCCGGGGGATCGCCCGGCAGGTGTTGTCCATCGACCTCTATGACCTGGGGACGGATTACCTCAAGCGCTATTGTGACCAAATCCGGGGCGTCACCTTGAAAACCGCGGCCGCCGCGGCTCAGGACCACCTACAGCCCGACAACCTGGTGACCCTGGTTATGGGCCCGGCCGCGGTCTGCGCTGAGTCTTTGCAAAACCTCGGGCCGGTGAAAATTCTTGGCGAAATTTAGGCTACCGATTTTTTTGGTTGACAAATGCCTCTCGATATTATGAGATAGGATTGATTTTGTGAAAAAAAGGATAAGCCCATAGGGGACCATTTAATTAAGGGAGGAAAGTGTTCATGCATAAAACTCCATTGTTGGATCAACTGGAGTCCGGTCCGTGGCCCAGCTTCATTACGGATTTGAAACGGGTCGCCGGTCGGAAAAAATCAGCAGCAGATTTACTGGGTGTGTTGGAGCGTTCGTATAAAGACAAGATCACCCACTGGAAGCATGGCGGCATCGTCGGCGTCCTGGGTTACGGCTCCGGCATCATCGGCCGGTACATCGACCTGCCGGAAGAGTTCCCCGGCGTGGAGCATTTCCACACGGTGCGCGTCAACCAGCCCGCGGGCTGGTTCTACACCACCAAGGCCCTCCGCGAACTCTGCGAAATCTGGGACGAGCACGGCAGCAGCATTTTGAACGTGCACGGCTCCACCGGCGACATGATCTTCCTGGGCACCACCACCGATCAGTTGGAACCCTGCTTCGAGAAACTGACGGCTAAGGGCTGGGACCTGGGCGGCTCCGGTTCCGCCATGCGGACCCCCAGTTGCTGCGTGGGCATGGCCCGCTGCGAATGGGCCTGCTACGACACCATGGACCTATGCTATGAATCCACCCAGCACTTCCAGTTCGAGATGCACCGCCCGTCTTTCCCCTACAAGTTCAAGATCAAATGCTCCGGCTGCCCCAATGACTGCGTGGCCTCAATAGCCCGGGCCGACTGCTCCGTCATCGGCGTCTGGAAGGACGACATCCGCATCGACCAGGCCGCGGTCAAGGCCTATGCCGGCGGCGAAATCAAGCCCGCGGGCGGCGGCACCATTTATACCAAGCTCGACATCAAGGCCGATGTCACCGATCTCTGCCCCACGGGTTGCATGAGCTATGACGGCAAGACCCTGAAGATCGACAACAAGAACTGCAACCACTGCATGCACTGCATCAACCTGATGCCCCAGGCCCTGCGGCCCGGCACCGAGACCGGCGCCACTATCCTCCTGGGATCGCACGCCCCCATCCTGGAAGGGGCCCAGATGAGCTGGGTCATCGTGCCCTTTATGGAAATGGCAGCACCTTACGATGAGTTCAAGACTCTGATTGAAAATATCACCGAGTGGTGGTCGGAAAACGGCAAGAACCGGGAGCGCGTGGGTGAGTTGATGCTGCGCCTGGGCATGCGGGCCTTCTTTCAGGGTGTGGGTCTGGAGCCGCCGGCGCAAACCGTCAGGACTCCCCGGGCCAACCCCTTCTTCTTCTGGCACGCCGAAGACTTCGAGGCCGAGGCCGCGGGACGCAAATACATCAAATAATGAGGCGACTGGCTCATTAAGCATACTTGCCTGGCCTAGTGCCGAATCATAAGGAGGAATGAGGAAAATGGCTGACCGTATAACTGATATTGGCCCCCCCAAATATGACAAGTTCTTGCCGCCCATCATCAAAGACAACTACGGCAAGTGGAAATACCACGAAATCCTGGAGCCCGGCGTGCTGATGCACGTGTCCGAATCCGGGGCGAAAATCTACTCCGTGCGCGGCGGCTCCGGCCGGTTGGTGTCCACCGACTTCATCAAGGAAGTCTGTGACATCGCCGACAAGTTCTGCGACGGCTACCTGCGGTTCACCTCCCGGAACAACGTGGAATTCCTGCTCACCGACAACAGCAAAATTGCCGGCGTCAAAGAAGCTTGCAAAAAGGTGAATATCCCCCTCGGCGCCACCGGCCACTCGGTGAGCAACATCGTCCACACCCAGGGCTGGGTGCACTGCCACACCCCGGCCATCGACGCCTCGGGCATCGTCAAGGCGGTGATGGACGACCTGTTCGAGTACTTCGGCAGCCACAAGCTGCCGGCCCAGGTCAGGATCGCCCTGGCCTGCTGCCTCAACATGTGCGGCGCGGTGCACTGCTCCGACATCGCCATCCTGGGGATCCACCGCACGCCCCCTAAAGTGAACCACGAAAGGCTGCGCCACCTGTGCGAAATTCCCACCACCATCGCCTCCTGTCCCACCGGCGCCATCCGGCCCCATCCGGACAAGAACATCAAGAGCGTGGTGATCAATGAACCCCGCTGCATGTACTGCGGCAACTGCTACACCATGTGCCCGGCCCTGCC
>JAGVPN010000431.1 GCA_020052215.1 Syntrophobacterales bacterium | reverse complement strand
GTGAAAAGCCCGCCCTTCAAAATGGTGGAGACCAGCCGGGAGGGCATCTATACCTGCGGCGTCTTCCAGTCGCCCAAGGACATCCCCGAAACCGTGGGCCAGGCCTCGGCGGCGGCGGGCGCGGCGGCCTCCCTCTTGAGTGAGGTCCGGGGCACCCTCCTTACCAAGGCGACCTATCCGGAGGAACGGGAGATCGCCGCGGAGGCGCCGCGCATCGGCGTTTTCGTGTGCCACTGCGGCATCAACATCGCCGGGGTGGTGGACGTGGCCCAGGTGAGCGAGTTTGCCCTCACCCTGCCGGGGGTGGTCTATGCCGACCACTACACCTTCACCTGCGCCACCGATAGCCTTTCGGCCATGCGCCAGGTGATCGAGGAGCATCAGCTCAACCGGGTGGTGGTGGCTTCGTGCAGCCCCCGGACCCACGAACCCCTCTTCCAGGACAATTTGCGCCAGGCCGGCCTCAACAAGTACCTGTTTGAGATGGCCAACATCCGGGATCAGGATTCCTGGGTGCACCAGGGTGACCCGGCGCAGGCCACCGCCAAGGCCAGGGAGTTGGTCAAGATGGCGGTGGGCCGGGCTAGGGTGCTGGAACCCTTGCACGAATTCCCCTTCCCGGTGAAGCAGCGGGCCCTGGTGCTGGGCGGCGGTCTGGCCGGCCTGGTGGCGGCCCTGACCATCGCGAGAGCCGGCTATCGGGTCTATCTGCCGGATATCCAGGAGCGTTTAGGCGGCAGCCTGGCTCATAAAAAGCATTTCACCCTGGAAGGGCATGCCATCCAGCCCTATATGCAGAAACTCGTCCGCCAGGTTGAGGACCATCCCAACATCCTCTGGTGGCCCAACGCCCGGATGACCAGTTTCTCGGGCCACGTGGGCAGTTTCCGCAGCCGGCTTTCGTTCCCCGACAATCAGTGGGAGATCCACTACGGCGCGGTGGTGATCGCCACCGGCGCGGTGGAATATCAGCCCACGGAATATCTCTATGGGGAACATCCCCGGGTGATGACCCAGGTGGGGATGGAGAACCTCCTGGTGGATAACCCCGATCAGGTGGGAGACGCACCCACCTGCGTGATGATCCAGTGCGTGGGGTCACGTTCGCCGGAGCACCCGTACTGCAGCCGGATTTGCTGTGGCGCCGCCGTGAAAAACGCTTTGAGGCTTAAGGAGATGCGGCCCCAGGCCCGGATCTTCATCCTCTACCGGGATATCCGCACCTATGGTCTCAAAGAGATTTACTACAAAAAGGCCCGGGACCTGGGGGTGCAGTTCATCCGCTTTGAGCCGGAGCGCCCGCCGGAGGTGGCCGCGGACGGTGAGGGTCTGACGATCACCGTGTTTGACCAAAACCTCAAGGTTCCCATCAGGCTCAAGGCGGACTACCTGACCCTGTCTGCGGCCATCCGCCCCCATCCGGTCTCCCGGGAGATCGCCCAACTCTTCAAGCTGCCCTTAGATGCCGACGGCTTCTTCATGGAGGCGCATCAAAAGCTGAAACCGCTCGACTTCGCCAGCAACGGCATTTTCCTCTGCGGGTTGGCCCACAGCCCCAAGTTCACCGAGGAGAGCATCGCCCAGGCCCAGGGGGCGGCGGCCCGGACCCTGGGCATATTGGCCCAGGAAGCTATGTACGTGGGCGGCGCCGTGGCCAACGTCGACCCCCAGAAATGCATCATCTGTCTCACTTGCATGCGCACCTGCCCCTATGGGGTGCCCCGGGTGGACCAGGCGGAAGGGGTCATCACCATCGACCCGGCGGCCTGCCACGGCTGCGGCAACTGCGCCAGCGCCTGTCCCCGCAAGGCCATCGAAGTGATGCACCATCGGGATAAGCAGTTCCTCTCCAAGATTGGCGCCATTGAGATGGAGGAAGTGCCGGAGGATGTAGCGGCGAGTTAGCGGTTAGCCATTAGCAGTTAGGGGTTAGGGGTCCAGCCAGCTAATTGCGAAGATTCTTGCATGAATGGTCTTCAAAGGATTAATGATTAAGAACTTTTAAATAAAATGAAACAACCTCAAGCTTCAAGAGCTAACGGCTGATGGCTAACGGCTAACTGCTGATAAGGAGTCTTAAATGAACTTCACTCCGAAAATCCTGGCTTATGTGTGCACGTATTGCACGTACACTGCGGCGGATATGGCGGGCTCGGCCCGGATGCAGTACCCGGCCACGGTGCGCATCATCAAGTACCTGTGCACCGGCCGCATCGACATCATCCACATTTTGAAGGGGTTCGAGGCCGGGGCCGACGCCATCTTCGTGGGCGGGTGAGAGGCCGGCAGCTGCCATTTCCTGGAAGGAAATCTCAGAGCTCGCGAACGGATAGAGTACACCAAGCAGTTGCTGGACGAAATCGGTCTGGGCGGCCGCCTGGAGATGTTTGAGATCGCCGCGTCCGATGCCCCCAAGTGGGTGGCCGCGGTCAAAGAAATGACCCAACGGGTGGAGGCCCTGGGGCCCAATCCCCTGCGCCGGGGCAAGCACCTCCATCCCGATGCGGTGGAGCAACTGGAGAATATGGTGCAACCATGATTATTGCCGAACGCAAACCTTTTGCGGAAATCAAGGCCATGCTGGCCCCCTACAAGAAGATCCTCATCGTGGGCTGCGGCACCTGCGTGGCCGTGTGCCTGGCAGGGGGTGAAAAAGAAGTGGG
>JAGVPN010000228.1 GCA_020052215.1 Syntrophobacterales bacterium | reverse complement strand
GCCTGGTTGCACACCCCGGCGATCTCGGCGCCGCTTAAGCCCTCGCTCTTGGCCGCCAGCTGTTTGGCGCTGACCCCCTTGGCCAGGGGTTTGCCCTTAAGGTGGACCGCAAAGATTTCCCGGCGGTCCGCCTCATCGGCCAGGGGAATCTCGACGATGGCGTCGAAGCGGCCCGGCCGCAGCACCGCCGCGTCCATCATGTCCAGGCGGTTGGTGGCTCCCAGCACCAGCACCCCCTTCAATTCCTCGATACCGTCCAACTCCGCCAGGAACTGGCTCAGGACCCGCTCCGAGACGTGGGAATCACCGCCGCCCACCCCCCGGGCCGGGAGGAGGGCCTCGGTCTCATCCAGGAAGATGATGCAGGGCGCGGCCTGGCGGGCGGTCTTGAAGATCTCCCGCACGCCCCGCTCGGATTCGCCCACATACTTGGACATCAGGGCCGGCCCCTTCACCGACAGAAAATTCACCCGGCTTTCCGTGGCGATGGCCTTGGCGAGGAGGGTCTTGCCGCACCCCGGCGGCCCGGACAGGAGGATGCCCTTGGGGGGCTTGATGCCGGCTTTTTTGAAGAGGTGGGCATATTTTAAGGGCCACTCCACCGCTTCCTTGAGACGCTCCTTCACGGCCTTAAGGCCGCCCACGTCCTCCCAGCGGACATCCGGGACCTCCACAAACACTTCCCGGATGGCCGACGGCTCCACTTCCCGAAGCGCGGCCAGGAAGTCGTCCATGTGCACTTCCAGTTGAGCCAGTTGCTCGTAAGGAATGGTGGCCAGGCCATAGTCAATGTCGGGCATGAGGCGGCGCAGGCAGATCATGGCCGCTTCCCGGCACAACGCCTCCAGGTCGGCCCCCACGAAACCGTGGGTGATCTCGGCCAGGTGGCCCATGTCCACGTCCTCGGCCAAAGGCATGCCCCGGCTGTGGATCTCCAGGATATCCAGGCGCCCGTAGCGATCGGGGATGGGGATGGCGATCTCCCGGTCGAACCGGCCCGGGCGCCTAAGCGCCGGGTCCAGGGCATTGGGGATGTTGGTGGCGGCAATGACAATGACGTTCTGGCGCTTGTTGAGGCCGTCCATCAAGGCCAGGAGGGTGGCCACCACGCGTTTCTCCACGTCCCCGACGACGTTTTCCCGCCGGGGGGCGATGGAATCGATCTCGTCGATGAAGATGATGCTGGGTCCCTTACGGCCGGCCTCCTCAAAGATCTTGCGCAGGTGGGCCTCGGACTCGCCATAGAACTTGTGCACCACCTCCGGGCCGCTTACCGAGAAGAAGTTGGCCTCGGTCTCGTGGGCGATGGTGCGGGCGATGAGGGTCTTGCCGCAGCCGGGAGGGCCGTGGAGCAACACCCCTTTGGGCGCGTCGATCCCTAAGCGCTCGAACAGCTCGGGGTAGCGCAACGGCAGCTCGATCATCTCCCGGATGCGCTGGAGTTGTGGCTTAAGACCGCCGACGTCCTCGTAGGACACCGCCGCCCGCAGGGTTTCCGGGGCCCCGGCCTTGCCGATCACCAGGGTGGTGGTGGGGTTGATCAGCACCGGCCCCCGGGGGGTCAGGGCTCCCACCTTGAAATCCGCGGTGCGGCTGCCGAACAGGGTGGCCCGGATGCGGTCTCCCTCCAGCACCGGCAGGCCGTCCAGGAGACTGCCGATATACTGGAGGTCCCTCTCGGCCGGGGTAATGGTGATGGGGGTGAGAACCACCCGTTCGGCCGGGCGGCAGGCGATCTTCTTCACCTGGACAAAATCATCGATCCCGGCGCCGGCGTTTTCCCGGCTGATGCCGTCCAACTGCATCCGGGACCGGCCCCGCATTTCCTTATAGGCGGGCATGGCTTTGCAGACCGTGGTCCGTTTGCCCACGACCTCCACGATGTCCCCGATGGCCACCTGGAGTTTTTCCAGGTCTTCGGGCCCCATGCGGGCATAAGCCCTGCCCACGTCTTTACTCAGGGCCTCCGTCACTTTCAGCTTGAGGGCCGACTCTTCAGTTTTTTTCATATTTTTCACATTTTACGTATAGGTCCCGGTCCACAGCTAACTGACGCACTTGATTTCCAGGATGCCGTTGTTGCAGGTCATCTTCATCTTCTCCTGGGGATAGCTCCGGGGCAGCAGGATCTCTTTGCGGTACTTCTTATCCCGTTTCTCGGCATAAATGGTGAGCAGGTCGTCCTTGACCGTAAGAGTCACGTCCTTGGTGCTGATGCCGGGCATCTCGCACACCACCAGGGTATGATCTTTTTCCTCGAACACGTCCACCACGGGCTCCCGGATTTCCTGGACCACGGTTTCCCCGGTCTTCTCGTCCCGGCGGACGTTGCCGAAGGGCTCCACCTTCACCTCTTTGTCCCCTTTATCGCCCAGGCCGACTTTCACGGAGAAGCCATAGACCCCCTTCACGTCCCGGTGGTGCAACTCTCCCTCGCCTTTTTTGAGCGCCTCGCCCTTGTCCGCCAGATCGCCCAGTTTTTCGATTAGGTCCGCCAGCCCTTTGAAGACCCCTCCGAAGCCGGATTCCTCACCGGCGCCTTTTCTTTTAGTCATGACCGCCTCCAGATTGGTTAATCCCGAACTGTTTCAGCTTGGTATGTATAGTCTTATAATCTATATGCAATAGCCGTGCCGCTTTGGCTTTATTTCCCCGGGTATGTTTCATGACCTGGAGCAGGACTTCCCGTTCCACGGTGACCACGCTGCGGTGGACGATCTCCCGGAGAGACAGTTCGTTCCAGGGCGTTCCCTGAATCTTGGGCGTGAAGGCCAGGCCCGGCACCGGGGCACGCTTGATATCCAGATGGTGCTCAGTGATGATGTCGTCGGCCAGCAGCACCGCCCGGCGGATGACGGACCGGAACTGGCGCACGTTCCCCGGCCAGTTGTAAGACATCAGGGACTCCAGGCAATATTCGGAAATCCGCCGGACGTTTTTGGTCAATTCCTTATTGGTGAGATCCATGAACCGTTTGGCCAAATAGGTGATGTCGTCTTTGCGGTCCCGGAGGGGCGGAATGGTGATGGTAAATTCATTCAGACGGAAATAGAGATCCTCCCGCATCTGGCCCGATTCCACCAGTCCCTGAAGTTCCTGGTTGCTGGCGGTGAGCAGGCGCGCATCAATCTTGATGGGTTTGGTGGCCCCCAGGCGCAACACCGCCTTCTCCTGGAGGACCCGCAGCAGTCGCGTCTGGGACGCCAGGGGCAGGTTGCCGATCTCATCCAAGAATAAGGTGCCTCCCTGGGCTGCTTCGAATTTTCCGGCTTTGGGGGCGCTGGCTCCGGTGAAGGCCCCTTTTTGGTAGCCGAAGAGTTCGCTCTCGATGAGGGTTTCGGGAATGGCCCCGCAATCCAGGGGAATAAAGGGGGCGCCGGCGCGTCCGCTCAACTGGTGGATGGCCCGGGCCACCAGTTCCTTGCCGGAGCCGGTTTCCCCCTGGATGATGACGCTGAAGTCAGATTGGGCCACCCGGTTCACTTCCCGGATAATGCGGGTGACGGCATCGCTGGGGCCCATCATGACCCGGAGACAATTGTCCGCGGCAATTTCTTCGGACTGGGACCGGCGCCGGCGCTCCCCTTCGGCCAGGGCGGCCCGCACCACCCGGATTACCTCCGGGTGGTCAAAGGGTTTGGCCAGATAATCGAAGGCCCCGGCCCGCATGGCCGCCACCGAGGCGGAAATCTCGGCATACGCGGTGATGAGGACCACCGGCAG
>JAGVPN010000265.1 GCA_020052215.1 Syntrophobacterales bacterium | reverse complement strand
GCTTTAGCCTGCGCCTGCACAGGCGAGACGCCTGTGCCACCGAGAAAATGCCCACGCCGCAGTCTCTCCGTTTGAAAACTCTACCTTTGACATCAAATTTTGTATGAGAGGAGGGGGCCAGGAGTCCCTTCCCTCAGACTCCCTAAGCCACCCCCTTACCGCGGCAAGGGTCGGGCGGGGATTCTCTTGCTGAAAATTCAACAATGAGGCTATCCGGTTGACTCTCCCTGCCACTATATATGGGATGAACGAAAGCCCGAAAATCCATAGGATCAGTCTGATTCGGAAACTCCCCCTCCCCTGGTGGGAGGGGGTTGGGGGGAGGGGGGTGTCTGGGCAACACCCAGGTAGAACCTAACATTCCCACCCCACCCTAACCCTCCCCCATCAAGGGGGTGGGAATAAAGCGCTTTAGTTGAGAACTAAAGTTCATTAAATATCCATTCATGGAGTCGTTAATCAAGAACAACATCTAGTGGGTACGTGAGTCAACCGGATACCCCCATTCAACAAATACGAAAAATCCCCCTCACCATCCGGTGTCAGGTTAGATAAACAGGCAAATCTTGCAGTCCTTGGCGTATCTGATGAATTCCTCGGCGTTCCAGACGATGGACCCTTCCACCAGTTGGTCTTCTTTTAATTCCATCATGTCGATGGTCATCCTGCAGACTACCAACTCCACCCCTTCCAGTTGGGCCATCTCCATCAGTTCCGGCAGAGTCGGGATCTGGGCCTTGTCGATCTTCTTCTTCATCATGCCGGTGGCAATGGCGGACATTCCCGGCACCGCGCCCATAACCCCGGGCGGAATGAATCTGGCCTTCTCAATGCCGCCTTTGCAGGCCAGGTTGATGCCCATAAAGGTAAAGAAAACTTTGGCTTCCATGCCGGCCCGGGCGGCGTTGATGGCCAGGATGAGCGGCGGATAGGCGCCGTCCAAGGTATCCCGGGAACAGATAAAGGCGGCGGTTTCTTTCGGTTTGGTGACAGTCATGAGGTTTTTCTCCTTAATATCTTGGCTAAATTCGTTGATCTGATTTCCAGAAATGGGTTGCCGGTGCGGCCGGTCCTCCGGGGTAGATCGGTTTCGTCTTCAGGTCCTGGCGTTGCGGCCCTGGTCTCACTCCGTCCGGCAGAACAGCTCCCGGGTAATCGCCGTGAGTTGCAGGAGCCGGGCATCCCGCAGGCGGTAAAACACCTGTTGGGCCACCCGCCGGGATTCCAGGATTTCCTTGTCCTTGAGCAGGCCCAAGTGCTGGGACATGCTGGATTGGCTGACACCCACCGCCTTTTCCAACTCCTGCACCGACAGTTCGCCTTCGCCCAGTAGATGGATGATCATCAGGCGAATTGGGTGGGCCAGCACCTTGAGGCACCGGGCCGCCCGCTCCAACCGCTCCTGTAAATATGCATCATTCATAATATTCAAATATACTAATAAATATGTATTTGTCAAGAAATTGTCTTCATCCGGAAAAATTTTTTCCCCGGAACCCCCCGCATGGATATAATAGAATGGATATAAGTTTGATGAGAAGTATGTCTGGGGTTCGATCAACCGCCTTGCCAAGGTGAGCGGGATCTATCGGGAGGGGGGCGCATGCCCAAGAAAGTCCTGTGGCTCATCATCATTTTCACCATCTTATTTATTATCGGGGTCAACACGGGTGAGTTGGGATACCTGATGAATCTGGGCAACACCATCTGACTAGCCTGTATCGGGGTGGGATAATGACCAGACTACGGTCACTGATCCAGACCCTGATGGCGTTGGGTACCAACGCCTACTTGCTCTTCCCCTTCGGGGGCTCGGTAATTTATCAGGGTCCATTAAAAGCGGTGTGCAATCCGGGCCTCAATTGCTACTCCTGTCCCGGGGCGCTACTGTCCTGTCCGGTGGGGGCCTTCCAGAATTTCATGGCCAGCCTGCGGTTCAGCACGGGCGGCTTTCCCCTCACGGGCGCCATCGTGGTGGGCTATCTGGGCTTCATCGGCACCGCGGTGGGCCGGTTGACCTGCGGCTGGGTCTGCCCCTTCGGGTTCATCCAGGATCTGATTCACAAGATCCCCACCCCGAAATTTACCTTGTGGAAAGGCCTGCGCTGGGGGAAGTACGGGGTGCTGGGACTGACGGTGGTGATCATGCCCGTCTTTTTCGTGGACGCCTCCGGGTTGGGTCACCCCTGGTTCTGCAAGCTCATCTGTCCCGCCGGCACCCTGGAGGGCGCCATCCCCCTGCTCTTGCTGAAACCCAGCTTGTGGGCCACTGTGGGCTTTTACTTCTGGATCAAGCTTGCCGTCCTCATCCTGATCCTGGTCTCCGCCATCCTCATCAGCCGGTTTTTCTGCCGGGTGATCTGCCCCCTGGGCGCCTTCTACAGCCTCTTTAGCCGGATTTCCCTGGTGCAGTTGGAGTTCGTGGCCGGCAATTGCGTGGAGTGCGGCGCCTGCGTCCGCCAGTGTCCCACCGGGGTCGTGCCCAACCAGGAATTCGACAGCCGGGAGTGCATCATGTGCCTTAAGTGCGTGGACGCCTGTCACTTCCGGGCCCTGGATTTCAGCATGCGCCGTCCGCCGGGCAAAACGGCCAAAGTCAAGCGCGCCACCTCCCCTTTATAAACCCTGAGAAAAAATGCTTGACACCCCCTGGATTTCCTTCATAATAAATTAAGTAATTTCACCGGGATAGCCGGAGGAGATCAGGTTATGGCCCTCACCAAGGAAAAATTGATCAGCCGCTTACAGACGCAGGTAGGTTTAAGCAAGCAAGAATCACGTTCAACGGTGGAACGGGTCCTGGATATTATGAAGGAATCCCTGGCCCAGGGAGAAGACCTGCTCATCAGCGGCTTTGGAAAATTCTCGGTAAGGCAAAAGAACGCCCGCCGGGGACGCAACCCCCAAACCAAGGAGAATCTCATCCTCCGGGCCCGCAAGGTGGTGGTCTTTAAGACTTCCGGGGTGCTGCGCAACCTCATCAACGGTTCCTGATCGAGCCACCCGCTTCCGCCCACGCCCGTCTTCAGTGGTCCGATGATTTGGCTGGCCCCGCCTCGGGCCTAATGCCATCTGCTTAGGTGCGGCATCGCTTCACGCCGTCCCGGGATTCCGGGTCAAGGAAGGTATCCCCCATGAAGTCCGGGTGGCAAGGTTTATGCTCCTCTAGGTGCAGCCGCCGGACTTTTATCCAGGCCGGCGCCGGGGCCCTGGCCCTGCTGTCCCTCCCCGCCCGGCCAGCCCGCGCCCAGGCGATGCAGTACGGCTTTTTTAAGCCCCATCCCGCCGCCTTCTACCGCCAGATGGACCGGGGCCTGGTGCTATGCCAGCTCTGTCCCCGGAACTGCGAGGTTTTGCCCGGGGACCGGGGGGAATGCGGCGTCCGGGAGAACCGCGCCGGCAAATATTACAGCCTGGTGTATGGCAACCCCTGCGCCGTCCACCTGGACCCCATTGAAAAAAAACCCTTTTTCCATATCCTGCCCGGAAGCCTGTCTTTTTCCATCGCCACCGCGGGCTGCAACCTGCACTGCAAGTTCTGCCAGAATTGGGAAATCTCCCAGACCCGGCCCGAGAAGACCTACAACTTCGACCTGCCTCCGGAAAAAGTGGTGGCCGCGGCCCGGGACAACCGCTGCCGCTCCATTGCCCACACTTACGTCGAACCCATCATCTTTTTTGAATATATGCGGGACGTGGGCCGGTTGGCCAAATCCGCCGGGATCCTGAATGTCTGCCATTCGGCGGGCTACATCAACGCCCAACCCCTGGAAGAACTGGCGGGGCTCCTGGACGCCGCCTGCATCGACCTCAAGGCCTTTGACGGCAAGTTTTACCGGGAACTGGTGGACGCCGAACTGGAACCGGTGCTCAACACCCTGAAAACCCTCCGCCGCCGCAACGTCCACGTAGAAATCGTCAACCTGGTCATCCCCCAGTTGAACGACGCCCCGGACCAACTCAGCCGCATGTGCGCCTGGATCAAAAATGAGCTGGGCCCCCTGACGCCGCTGCACTTCTCCCGGTTTTATCCCCTTTACAAGATGCTGAATCATTATCCCACCCCGGTGAGCACCCTGGAGCGGGCCCGGGACCTGGCTTTGAAGGCGGGCTTGCAGTATGTCTATATCGGCAACCTGCCCGGGCATGAGGCCGAAAATACCTTCTGCCATCACTGCGGGAAAATGATCATCGCCCGCCAGGGCTACAAGATCGGCGAGACCCACCTCCAGGGCGGCAACTGCGCTTACTGCGGCGGGGCCATCCCGGGCATTTGGGACAAAAAAGCGTAGGGTGCGCACCGCGCACCTTCTCGGCTCACCCCCCGCGCAAAGCCTTTTGGGCCTTGGGCACCGTGTCTTCCGGCTTGACCCCGTACCAGGCCGCCACGATCTTCCCCGCGCCATCAACCAAAAACGACGAGCGGATGATCCCCAGGGATTTTTTGCCGTAGGAAGTTTTTTCGCCCCAGGCGCCGTAGGCCTCCGCCACCCGGTGGTCCGGGTCCGCCAGGAGAGGGAAGGTCAAACCGTACTTGTCGTCGAACTTCTGTTGCCTGGCCGGCTGATCCGGGCTGATGCCCACCACCGCCAGGCCCATCTCCCGCAACTCCTCCCGGGCGTCCCGGATGCTGCACGCCTGCCGGGTGCACCCCGGAGTGTCGGCCTTGGGGTAGAAGTAGATCAGCAGCTGGCCGCCGCCAAAATCCGCCAACTTGACCGTCTCGCCGTGCTGATCGGGCAACTGAAACTCCGGGGCCGCATCGCCTGGCTTAAGTCTCGCCATGGGTAACCACCTCTCTCCCGCCACAGAATTTTTTGATAACCTTAAGCATTTCGGTGGGGAAATGCCAGTTATAAAAAGAGTCCGGAAGAGTTAGGGGCAGAGGTGGCTGATTGGATCTCAGGTCTTATATTTAGAACGTGAGCCCGGGCCGGAAGGGTCTCCTAAATGAACGCCGCGCGGAGGACAGTGATATGAAGCACAAGATCGGATTTATGGGCCTGGGAATCATGGGGACTCCCATGGCCGCCAACCTTCTGAAGGCCGGCTACCCCGTCATGGTCTTCAACCGCAGCCCGGAGAAGGCCGAACCCCTGGTGAAGCAAGGGGCCGGTCTGGCCTCCCATCCCAAGACCCTGGCCAGGGCCGCGGACGTGGTTATCGCCATGGTCACCGGGCCCGAGGCTTTACAAGACCTCCTCTGGGGGCCGGACGGGGCCGGCGGCGCCTTCAACCACCGCAAGGTCTTCATCAACAT
>JAGVPN010000351.1 GCA_020052215.1 Syntrophobacterales bacterium | reverse complement strand
GTGTTGATGGCCATGCTGAGGGTGAAACTGGCCAGACCCGCCACCAGAATTCCAAACCAGACGCCGTTTAACATGGAGGCGTAGTGCGTGATCAAGTCGCCTTCGTGGGCCTTAAAATCGATGGGGGCCGATAGTGCCAGGGCGGCCACCAGGGGCGTGACGATGCCGACGGTCAGGCCCAGAAAGAGGTAGGCTTTGCGGATTTCGTGCCAACTGCGCACCAACCCGGCGGTTTGGAGCACCGATTCCACCCCGGAATAAGCCAGGATACAAAAGGCGATATGAGTTATGAAGCTGGAGTAGTTTCCTATCCAGGAACCGGTTTGTAACTGATCCGAGGCAATCTTGGCCGATTGGTGTATCTGGCCCAAAGACCCGCTATCCAAAGCCAGGACCCCCGAGACGATCAGGTTCAGCATGATGAAGGCGGCCCCGATGAAGATCATGAAAGTGAACCGGGCATTTTCCCGGATTCCCAGGATATTCAAACCGGCCACGGCCCAGATGATCCCCAAGACCAGGGCCATCTTCATGGGGTCCGATAAACCGAAAAAAGAGGTGGCGTTGGCCACCACGCTCACCGCCGAGATGCAGGCCGTGAGGATATAGTCCACCATGATGGAGGCCACGGCCACGAAGGAGATCATGGGGCCCAGCACCAGGTAGGAAAAGGAATAGACCCCGCCGCCGATAAGGCCGTGGTGTTCCAGAATCTCGGCGATCTCCGTCAACCGGGTGGAAAAAAACCTGATAATCAGGCTCGTTGCCGCAATAAAGACGATGGCGGACAGACCGATGAACCGGTAGGCCTCGGCGGGGACGTAAAAGATGGAGGTGAACTCGTCCATCAGGGTAATGACCCCGATGGACAGCCAGGTGAGCCACCAGCGCCCCTTGTGATGGTAGGACAGGAGTTCCCGATTCCGGAACAGGTAGATGAACAGGGCCAACAAGCCCAGATTAAGTATTATCAGGATAGGAGTCTTCATTAGAGTCAACCCTTATGCGTAATCGGCCGGGCTCGAAAAATCCGAGACCGGACAAAACCATAGAATAATGCCGTGAACTTGCCGCCGCCGGTAGTATCAGGCTCGATACCCCCGGGGCGAAAAGACCTCAGGCAACCTTAATCATGATGGCTAAGAGGAGAACTCGTTAGGGCGAATGGGACTCCGGCATGGGGGGCGGCTCTGGGATAGCCCAAGGGGTGAAAAAGTGACCGCCAAAAAGATGGCTGGTCTGAATCGGGGGATGGTAAGCGGAAAGAGAGGCCCCTGGACAGGACCCCAGAGGACGCGCTGCGGGCGCACCGATACCGTTGTTTGACATATCCTCCTCCTGCCTACGGGGTTAGCTGTCGGACTCGGGCAGGAGGTTGCTTGCCCTACCGCCTAGACGAACTAGGCGGATTCGCCCCAAGAACTTGGGTCCCCCGCTTCTCCGTTTGGGTTTCGGAGAATTCGGCGGTTGGCCGGATAAATCCGTGACCAACAATTAATACTGTAGTTTTTTTTGCAGAGACGTCAAGAAAAATTGTCCACCCCCGGCAAGGCACTAACCTAAAGCTCAATAGAGTAATTTTACCAGGATGATGGCGATGACCACCCCCGTCATATCCGCGGCCAGGCACACGGGGACCAGGTATTTGGTTTTCTTGATGCCCACTGCCCCGAGATAAACCGCCAGGACGTAAAAAGTGGTTTCCGCGCTGCCCATGATCACCGCCGCCATGATGCTGGCCAGGGAGTCGGGGCCGGAGGATTTCAGAATCTCCGTGAAAATACCCAGGGAAGCCGCGTTGGAGAACGGTTTTACCATGGCCACCGAAAAAACTTCCGGCGGTAGGTGGAATGGACTTGCAACGAAGGCAAACATTGTTCTGATAAAGTCGAAAGCTCCCGACGCTTCAAAGGTTTTGACCGCAATAAAGATTGCCAGGACATAGGGGAAAATCCCGATGATGATGCCGATGCCATCCTTGGCGCCCGAGACAAAGGAATCATAGACGGGCACCCCTTTGGCAAATCCATAACCAACCGTAAAGAAAATGAAAACCGGTATTAAACCCTGGAATACAAAACTGATGGTATCCATGTCACCTATCTTTCCTACTGAATTTTTTGAATAAATAGAGTATTCCCACTGCGGTTGCCGAAGATATGACGGTTGCAATGATGGTCGGCAAGACAATGACATTGGGGTTACGCGAGCCGTAACTTGCCAGCAACCCAATGGCCGTAAAAGGAACTATCTGGATGCTTGAGGTGTTGATGACAATGAAAAGCATCATCTCAAAAGTTATCGTGTTCTTCTCGGTATTGAGGGTCTGAAGGTCTTCCATGGCTTTAATGCCCAGCGGGGTGGCCGCATTACCCAGACCGAAAAGATTGGCCAGCAGGTTGAGGGTCATGGAAGTTATTGAGGGGTGCCCTTCGGGTATGTTCTTGAAAAGAAACGAAATTGCCGGTCGAAAGAAATTTGACAGTTTGTAGATCAAGCCGGAATCTTCCAGTATCTTGGTAAGCCCCAGCCAAAGAGAAACAATCCCCACCAGATAGAGGCAGACTTCCACCGCGGCTTTGCCGGCTTCAAACATGGCTTTGGTGAACCCATCAATTTTGCCGTTGATAACCGCAAACACGATGCTTAGACAAACGACCAAGAGCCATACGGTATTCATCCAGCCTTCCTTATCTTGTTATGGAAAGTTCAAGGTTCAAAGTTCGGAAGCGACTGTCCCTGAGATAATTTCCCGCTAATAAAGCGACGGAGGCAGCCACCGGTTGGCGGGAATCGGCTTGGGGCCATCTGAACCGCTTCCATTTTGCCTTTTTAACCAGGCAGCTGCAAGCAAATATTGAGAGCCGGGCCAATCGGCCGGCTCGGTGACTTGCCTGGGATAAGGCGCGCTTTGGACCCCTCGGGGACACAGTATCCCGGGGCCGCCAGAACCCTGGAGTCGGCCAGGCGCGCCTGGATAAGGGGAGGGGGGATTTTCCTTCGGCCTGGGGGTCCAGGCGGCAGCCAGGCCCTTACCGGCGGCAAGATTTTTTAAGAGGTGAAGTTAATTGAAACTTTCAAGTCGTTGTTTTTGGGAACCGATTATAGTATCTTGCAACCAACCTTGGGGGAGACTGTTTAATCTTTGAACTGCCTGACTCGAAAAGCCCAATCAAGGACTGCGGGCGGTCAGACTGCCGCATAATTTTGGGTGGTTGGGGCTGGAAGGCAGGGCGCGCCCGGTGCACTCGCCGGCCGGCTTGACCTGGGTGGGGGCACTCCGGGGTTGGACGCCTCAGGGCTGATCGCGGCAACTAATTCCATAATTTAAGGGAAATAAAGGATGATTCGTAAGCTTCGTTGGTTAGCTGTAATTGCGGTGTTGATAGCGGGTTTTTGCTGCCCGGCCGCATCGGCGGATGAGCAGGTCACCGTGCCGGTTTTGTGCTACCACCGCTTCGGCCCCACGGTGGCCGATTCCATGACGGTAACCACCAAGGTGTTCGAGTCGCAGCTCCAGTGGCTCAAGGACCACCAGTACACGGTTATCCCGCTCCGGACGCTGGTCAACTACCTGCGGGGCCAGGGTCCGCCGCCGCCGCCGAAATCCGTGGTGATCACTGCGGATGACGCTCACAAAACGGTCTATAGCGACATGCTGCCACTGGTGCGCAAGTACAACATCCCGGTAACCTTGTTCATCTATCCGTCGTGTGTCTCCAACGCTTCCTATGCCATGACCTGGGAGCAGTTGAAGACCCTCCAGGGGACCGGTTTGTTCGATATGCAGTCGCACACCTTCTGGCATCCCAATTTCAAAAAGGAAAAGAAGAAACTTAAGCCCGAAGAATACAAGAAGCTGGTGGACGCCCAGCTTTCCAAGGCCAAGGCGTCGCTGGAAAAAAGGTTCGGCACCACGGTGGACGTGTTGGCCTGGCCGTTTGGCATCTATGACGACCAGTTGGAAAAGGACGCGGCCCAGGCGGGATACGTCATGGCCTTCAGTATCGACCGCCGGAATGCGAGTCTGGCCGAGAAGATGATGGCCCAGCCCCGCTACCTGATGGTCAACGGCGACGGCATCAAGAATTTTGAAGCCATCGTCACCGGCCGGGCCCAGGAAAAGGGGCATAAGACCTATTAGCCCGGCTGAGGCGGGGCCAAGGGACTGCGGTCCGGCAGCCCCCAGTTAAACAATACTCTGGGCGGGCCGGTAAGGCCCGGGGTTGAAAGAGGTGGGCATGAAAAAGAAACTCGGTGTGTTCTGGCTCATACTGGCGGGGGCCCTGGTGCTGGCCGGCCCGGCGCGGGCTGATGACCCCAAGGCCGCGGCCAGCCAAACCAAGGAACCTGTTGTCGGCGCAGCCCCAGCTGTTGCTCCCAAGGCCCCTGAAGCCCAGACCAAGACGCCCACGACCACCGCGACCAAAACCTATGACGGCAAGATCGTTGACGCCCGGACCAAGGCGCCCATCGCCGGGGCCCTGGTGACCCTGGGGGATCAGCAAGTACGGGCCGACCAGGACGGCGTCTTCCACCTGGAGGGCACCGGGGAGACCCTCAAGCTGCGCGCTCCCGGTTATGCCCGGCGGGAACTCGCCACCTCGGAGTTGGGCGCCTCCCCCGCGGATATCGCCCTAACCCCCTTCATGGTGAAGGCGCTTTATCTCTCGTCCTACGGGTTCGCCAGCAAGAAAATAAGGGAGGCGGCCAAGGAAGCCCTTAAATTGAACAACCTGAACGCCCTGGTCATCGACATCAAAGGGGACCGGGGTTTTGTTTGCTTCAAGGTAAACATTCCTCTGGCCGAGGAGGTCGGCGCCCAGAAAACCATCTTGTTCAAGGATATGAAGGCTGTGGTGGACAGCCTCAAGGAACAGGGCCTCTATCTCATCGCCCGGATTGTGGTTTTCAAGGATGATCCCCTGGCCGCGGCCAGGCCGCAGTGGGCCGTCAAGACCGCGGGGGGCGGAGTGTTCCGGGATCGGGAAAAACTCCGCTGGATCGATCCCTTCCGCCAGGAGGCCTGGGATTACAATATCGCCATTGCCAAGGCTTCGGCGGAAGTGGGTTTCGACGAGGTCCAGTTCGATTATGTCCGCTTTCCTGACAACCGCAAGGTGGGGTTCTCGAAGCCGACGAATCAGGACAGCCGCACCGAGGCCATCACCGGTTTCCTGAAGGCGGCGCACCGGGCCCTGGCGCCCTATAACGTAATGGTGGCCGCGGACATCTTCGGTTATGTCATGTGGAACTTAGACGATACCGGCATCGGCCAGAAGGTCGCGGCGGCCCTGGATGCCGTGGACGTGGTCTGCCCCATGCTTTACCCCTCCGGTTACCAGTTCGGGATTCCCAAGTACAAGAACCCGGTCCAGAACACCTATGAAATCGTGTACCTGTCTTTAAAGCGCGCCCAGGAGCGCACCAACGCCAATCCCCTGCGCTTCCGTCCGTGGCTCCAGGCCTTCCGGGATTACGCCTTCCGGGGCGGCGACTTCAAAGAAGAGCGGATGCGGATCCAGATCCAGGCCTCGGACAAGTTCGGGGCCAGCGGCTGGATGTTTTGGAACCCGAGGAACGTCTATCCCACGGGGAAATTCGCCGACTGATACCGAGTTGCGTTCAAAAGGCTGCTTTTGTAACCGCAGGCTTTAGGCGGCGCCAGCACAGGCTGGAAAGCCTGTGCCACCCATTGACTGCCAAGTGGTATGATATCAAGTTGCCGTCAAACAAGTAATAATCCGAATTGTAGGGGCGGTTCGCGAACCGCCCCTACGGTGGTTGCGATCATAAAGCCAGAATTACCTCTATGAC
>JAGVPN010000392.1 GCA_020052215.1 Syntrophobacterales bacterium | reverse complement strand
GAGAAGAATACTTCCCCCTCACCCCGGCCCTCTCCCCCATTGGGGGAGAGGGGGAAAAGTGTAACTGATTTAATGCCTTATGGTTACTAAACCCGGCGACCTCTTCTACTCCCTCTCCCCCCGCTTCGGGGGGTTGGGGTGAGGGGGGGGTGAACTACCGCATGCAATTTCCTAACCGGACACTGCTGGGATTTAGGGGGATTTAAGAACCTCCAGACGGAAGGAATTTATGGCAAACGCGATAATCCGAATTGTCGGGGCGGTGCGCTCACCGCTACGGGGGTTGCGACCATAAAGCCAGAATTACCTCTATGACGGCAACTTGGTATTAAGCCAGGCAAGATGCGATTAAAAGCCATTTTCTAACCCGCCCTGGACAGAAGTCACTCCATAATTTCCGACAGCAGCTCCTGGTCGAGTATGTCAATGGTTTGCCTGGTAAATCGCACCAGGCCCTGATTGGCCAGTTCCTTGGCGGTTCGGTAGAAGGTCTCGTGGGTCATGCCCAAGAGAGCGGCCAGCTCTTTACGCGGGACGGGGAGGGTAATTGATCGGGAATCTTGCATTTCGGCCATGAGCAGAATATAGCCGGCGATTCTGGCCTTCGGGGATTTGAGGGTCAGGTCGGTCAGGCGTTCCCGAAGGCGGATGACCAATAGGGAGAGCAGGCGTATCCATTCGGCGGCGAATTTTATATCTCCCGTTACCAGGTCCCCAAAATCTTTCTTCCTTATGAGGTAGAGCCGGCTGTCTTTCAGGGCCGCGGCAAAGCAGTGATAGGTATCGGAAAACGGACTGGCTAAGGCGAAGGCGCTCCCACGACCGGCGATTTCCTGGGTAACCTCTTTACCTTGGGGGGACAACCGGTAAACCCGTACCGCGCCTTCGTGGACCACATAAAACCCTTGAGTCGGATCCCCGGGGGTAAAAAGCATTGCCCCCTTTTTCAAAATAATCTCCTGGGCCATCTCTTCCAACTTCTCGAGATGTTCCCGCCAAAGATTGGCGAAGATCGGGAATCCTGCCAACATCATCCCTGCCACTCCCGGAAACTTCATTCTCTCCCATGAGGAGATTTTTCGTTTGTATGATCCAAATCATACTTCTTTTTAAGGCGGCATCCTACATTTATCCAAGAAGAGATCAAAGGAGGCTTTATGGATAAGGAAGGATCGCGGCGGATGGTTTTGGTCCTGGGGTTGATGGTTTTTTGGGCCAATGGAGACAATTATGTCGCCGCTCCGCTCATCGTGGAGATAGCCAAAGCCTTTCACCTGGATATCGGCACTGCGGCGCTAACGGTCACCTCCTACATGCTGCCTTTCGGCCTGTTCACCCTGATCTTCGGGCCGGTGGCTGACCGCTATGGCAAGGCCAGGATCATCAACCTGGCGGCTTTCGGCTCGGCCATCTTCTGCGGCCTGGGGGCGCTGGCCACGGACATCTTCTCCCTGAGCGCCATCCGGGCGGTGAGCGGCGCTTTTGGCGCCGCTATCCTGCCGGTTACCATGTCGTTAATCGGCGACAGTTTTGGCCGTGATCCCAAGGCCCTGCAAAACACCCTGGGCCAGGTGCTGGGCATGGCGTTTCTGGGCGGGGCCGCCGGGACGATCATCGGCGGAGCCCTGGCGTTTTTGGGGTCCTGGCGGTTGGTCTACCTGGTTTATGGCCTTACGGGGCTGATAATCGCGGTTATCATGCAAAAAACCATAGAGAAACAGCCGGGGACTACCGCCCAAATTAGCCTCAAGCGGGCCTACCAGGAAGCCTTTGCCAATGCTGATCTGCTGAAAACGGTGAGCATTATTTTTCTCATGGGGGCCTCGGTCTTTGGCAGCTTCACCTATGCGGGCAAATTCGTGGAAGACAGAACCGGGTACAATATCCTCTGGGTGGGGATAATCCTGACCTGTTTCGGGGTGGCCACCATCATAGGCGGTCGCCAGGCGGGGGCCTGTCGGCAAAAACTGGGGAACCGGGTCCTCCTTTTCGGCGCCCTCCTGGGTTCGGTCTCCTGGGCGGCCATGGGAGCCTGGCACTCCCCGGTATTCATCTCTCTTTCTTTAGCAGGATTCGGGCTCGGATTCATCCTCATTCAATCCAGCCTGATAACCACGGCGCAGCAGTTAATGCCCCAGCGGCGCGGCACCGTCATGTCGCTGGCGTCTTTCAACATGTTTGTGGGCGGCGGTTTGGGTACCTTGATGAACGGACATATTCTCACGAAGTGGGGGTTCGCGCCGGTATTCCTGGGAGCCGCGGGGCTGATTTTTCTGGCGGGGGTCATTGCCACCCGCCTCTTGAACCGGATTTCCCCGACGATCGCTTCCAAAGCCTCATAAGCTGAGTCAGCACGTGCGCGTGAAGTGGTGCTCAGGACCTTTAAACGCGTAGGGACCCAGGAAGAATCTGAAAAAAAATCCCGGAAATGCGCCGATTTCCCCCCTCTCCGGGGTTTAGTCTTCAGAGGCCGCCGAAGTGAAAAAAGGCGATCAGATGCTAAAGCTACGCGACGACAAGGGCATCCCCCTTTGGGTTGGCCCGAAATAAGATTATCGCTTATCCACTGGAGAAGTTAATGCGATTCACCTCAAGGAACCTTTCCCTCATTTTCTCGGTTGCTGCGGCGATGTTTATTCTTCAGGTTGGAATAACGGCGGCTCAAGAAAAAGATCATCAAGCCTTCACCCTGGAGGACTGCTTATCTCTGGCCCGGAAATATAACCCGGTTTTGGGCGCCAGCCAGGAGAAGATCCATGAGTTAATGGCGGATTATCAGGCGGCTCGATCCAAGTTTTTTCCCCGCCTGGTATTAACCTCCTTCTATACCAGGCAACCGCCCAACCGCTTCGCACCGGGCGGTTTCACCCCGTTTGAGCTCTTCAAGCGTGAGGGTTTTACCGGCGTTTATGGCAAGCAGTTAGTCTTTGACGGCTTGAAAACTTATTACAATTCCCAGGCAGCGCGGACCGGCAGCCAGTCGCAGAAACAGGAAGTCCAGAGGACTGCCGACGAACTGGCCTTTACGGTGACCCAGGCTTTTTATCAGTTGATAGAGGCCAAAGAAAATCTTAAGGTGGCTCAAGACGCCCGGCAACAACGCCAGGAATTTGGCAAGTTGACCGAGGCCTTTTACAAAGCCGGGAAGGTCACCAACCTGGATTATGTCCGGGCCCAGTCCCAGGTATCCGAAGCGGAACAGGCGGTCGTCGAAGCCCAGAACGCGGTTCGCCTGGCCAAGGAGATTTTGGCCCGCACCCTGGGGCTGAAGGAGCAGGTTCAGGTGGACATCCAAGGAAAGCTCCCCCAGGAATTTGCTGCCGCCGGGGACATAAACTCATTGTGGCAGGAAGCGTTAAAGGCCAATACGGAAATTAAGAAGTTGGATTTGGATATTGCCCAGAGCCAGACTCTGATCAAAGCCGCCAGGGGATCTTATTTTCCGGAAGTCAGCCTACAGGCGGGCAGCGACGTGCGCCACCGGGACCTGGGCGGCACCAAGCCGGAATGGATCGCGGGGGTTTTCATGGAGTATCCCTTCTTTGAGGGGGGATTGACCAAGGCCCAGGTGGCCAAAGCCTCCTCCCAATATCAGCAACTGCTGGAGAAGAAGCGGGACCGGCTCAACGGTATCAAGGTTGACCTGACCACGGCTTGGAAGGACCAAGAGAACGCCCGCCAGGGGGTGGTCACCACCAAGCAGACTGTGGGCACCAATGAGGAGGCCTACGCCAGCGCCCAGGCCCTGTATCGCCACGGTAAGGCCATCGGCCTGGACGTGCTCCAGGCCCAGGTGGACCTGACCAGTTCGCGCTTCCAACTTATCAAGTACGCCGTGGCCTATGAAATCGGTAAGGCCAGGATCAAGCAAATCACCGGCTCCGGCCCATATGAGCCAGCCCAGCAAAGAAATCCCGGGGGATCAAAGCAGTGAAAATACCTGGAGGAAAGAAGCTAACCTGGATTGCTTTAGGAGCTGTCCTGATCATCTTGGCGGGCTATCGCCTGTTCTGGTATCGGACGCCGGTAGCGGTGATCGCGGTCAAGCAGATGGAGGTGCAAGGCAAGGTCCACGGGCCGGGGACAGTGCAGTCCAAAGTGCCGGTGGCGGTTAGCCCTAAGATCACCGGGATATTGGAAAAACTTCATGCCGACCAGGGCGACCGGGTGCAAAAAGGCCAACTCCTGGCGGAACTGGACGCAGTGGAACTGGGGGCCAGGAAGGCGGCGGCGCAGGCAGCCAAAAACCGCGCCCAACATGACCTGGCGCGGGCCCAGGCGGATTTGGGCAAAGCCCAGGCCAACCTGGGCCTGGCGCAAAGCAACTACCAGCGGGATCTGGAAGTGTTTAAACCCGGCTACATTTCCCGGGCGGCCTTTGACACCACCAAGGCCCAACTCCGGGTAGCCGAAAGTGAGGTTAATGCCTTTCACGCCTCAGTGACGGCTTTGCAGGCGGCAGTCAAGCAGGCGGAGTCGGAAACCCACGCGGCCGCGGCGCTGCATAATTACACCCGCATCCTGGCCCCCATGGATGGATTGATCACCGTGCGCAAGGCGGAGGTGGGCACCACCCTGGTCCCCGGAAGTCCTATTTTCCAGATGGTGGACCTGGAGCAAATATGGGTGGCTGCCTGGATAGACCAGGCTTTGGTGGCCCAACTGCGGGAGGGCCAGCCGGCTAAGATCACCCTGCGCTCGGGGCGGGTGTTCCAGGGAAAGGTGGCCCGAATCAACCAGGAGGGAGACACGGTGACTCGGGAGCTGGAGGTGGATGTGAAGTTTGACCAGTTGCCCAAACCCCTGGTCATGGGAGAAGAAGGGGAGGTGGAGATTGACACCGGCCGCCAGACTGGTCCGGCAGTGCCTCTGGCTGCGGT
>JAGVPN010000368.1 GCA_020052215.1 Syntrophobacterales bacterium | reverse complement strand
TTCCAGTGCCCGGTGAGCTTCAGGGCCAGCATCAAGAGCAGCATCGGGAAGGCGATGAGCAGGGGCAGGAACTTGGGGTCTCCCACCGCCTTGGCCAGCACCGGCGGCGTGGCATACTTCTCGATGGTCATCTGCCTAAGGACGCCCAGGACCTCGCCGGGCTTGGCGCCCCGGGGGCAATACACCGTGCAGTCGCTGCACTGGTGGCACAGCCAGATATCCGGGTCGCTGAGCACCTCTTTCAGCCCCCACTGGGCCTGGAGCATCTCCTTCCGGGGAAAGGGTTTTTCGTCCGGCGAGAGATTGCAGACCACCGAACAGGTATCACATTGGTAGCACTTCTTGACCGTGTCCCCCCCGGCGGCCATTACCCGCTTCACGAATTGGAGGTCCGGTTTAATGAGAGTTTCGCCTGCCATGGATCATACCTCCTATAATTCCTTGAAGGGGTTGGGGCCGATCTCTCGCACCCGGGCCACAAAGTCGTCAAGAAGCTTGGGCAGGAGGTCGAAGTCGGAATGGCCGATCTGGTACTGTATCACCCGGTCTGATTCCAGGCCCAATTTATCCAGGGTCTCTGACAACTTGCTCATGCGGTATTCGCAGAGCTCGCTGCCCTTGGCGAAGTGGCACTGATAGTCGTCCCCGTGCTTGCAGCCCAGGAGAATGATGCCGTCAATGCCCCGGGAGAAGGCGTCGGAGACCCACACCATGTTGAAGGACCCCAGGCAGCGCAGCGAGATGAAGCGGATCATCGGGTTCAGGTGCAGCTTATGCAGCGCCGCCGCGTCCAGGGCCGGGTAGGCGTCATTTTCGCACACCAAGCCGATGACCCGGAGAGGCGCCAGGGGATCGTCCTCATCCTCGATTTCCGGAACATCCAGGCTCTTGAGCATGGAGCCGATCTGGTCCACGCTGTAGTCCTTAAAGGAAACGATGCGCTCCGGACAGGCCCCCATACAGGTGGCGCAGCGGCGGCAGCGATTAATCTTGAAAAAGGGCGTGCCTTTTTCATCTTCTTCGATGGCGCCGAAGGGACATTCCTCGGTACAACGCTTACAGGAAGTGCAGCGCTGCATGAACGGGTCCGGAAAGGTTATATCCCAGGCCCGGGGAGACACCGCCATCCCTGCGGCGACGTGCTCCGCAGCCTGAATGGCCTTGCAGGCGGCGCCGACGCCATCCTCCGTGGCCAGGGCCATGTTCATGGGCTGGTGGACGCAGCCGGCGGCAAAAATGCCGGTCCGCCGAGTTTCGTACGGGAAGCAGATGAAGTTGGAGTCGGCGAAGCCGCTGAATAACTCCAGGTCGGGCAAATTCGGTCCCTGACGGTAGCCGAGGTTGAGCACCGCCTCGTCCGCAGTCGCCGGGACCATGCCGGTGGCCAGGACCACCAGATCGGCCTCGAAGATCACGTTGGCCCCCAGCAGGGTGTCGGTAGCGTGGATCCGAAGCTTGCCGCCGTCACCCAGACCCACTTCGGCGATCTCCGCCTTGGTAAGCATGACGCCGGGATCACTCTGCACCTGCTTGTAGAACAGCTCCGTCTGCCCCGGGGTGCGGATATCCTTGTAGAGGATATAGGCGATGGCGTTGGGGTTGCTCTCCCGGACATACAGGGCCTGTTTCAGGGAGGCCGTGCAGCAGAAGTCGGAGCAGTAGGGGAGATGTTCCGGGTCCCGGGAACCGGCGCACTGAATGAAGGCTACCGATTCCGGGGCTTTGCCGTCAGAGGGCCGCACAATCTTGCCTGCTTTGGCCATCTCCTCCATCTCGATATTGGTGATCACATCCTTGGACAGGCCGTAGCCCAGCTTGACGAGCTTGGTGGCGTCGTAGGGCTTCCAACCCGCGGCCAGCACCACGGTCCCCACCCGCAGGGTCTCCAGGTCGCCGCCAACCGTGATGTCGGCGTCCAATAACCCGGGCTCCCCATCGAGCTTCTCCAGGGTGGCAGCGGTCATCACCTTGATTTTGGGATGATTCTGGACTTCCTGGATCATCTTGAAAACCACCGGTTCCTGGAGGGTGGTGTAGGGGTAGCTGGAAGGCGTCTGCCGGTACATCTTGGCGGCGAACCCGCCCAGCTGGGCCTCTTTCTCCACCAGGACCACCTGGTAGCCGTTGTTGGCCGCTTGCAGGGCGGCGCTTAAGCCGGCAGTGCCGCCGCCGATGACCAGGATGGTCTTGTCGCATTCGGTCTCGTACGGCTCCGGCATCCCGGCCTTCTTGATGCGGGCGCAGGCCATGCGCAGATAGTCTTCCGCCAGGGCCTGGGTATGCTCGTTGTTGGGTTCCTGGGTCCAGGCCACCTGCTCCCGGATGTTGCAGCGCTCCACCAGGATATTGGGGAAATCGAACTCTTCGTATTTCACCCGGGGCGAGCAGGCCGCCACCACGATGGAGTTGATGCCCTCGCCTTCCGGCTTGATATCTTCCAGGATCAGGGCCCGGCCCTCGGGGCTGCACAGGATGTCAGCTTCTTTGATGTGCTGGATTTTCCCCGATTTTTTGATCACCTTGTGGAGGTTCTCAAAATTTATGGCCTCCGCGATGCCACAGCCCTTACACAAATATACGCCGAATTTCTTTTCTATTTCCATCATGACCTCCTGCCCAGGGCGATGAGACTCTTAAGGGCGGCCCCGGTGCCATCCTGCACCGACTTGGTCACATCCAGGG
>JAGVPN010000250.1 GCA_020052215.1 Syntrophobacterales bacterium | reverse complement strand
GGTGTGGCGCTGGAGGAAGCGCATGAGGTACTTGATGGTAAGGTAGCTGGAGATCACTGCGGCCAGGAACCCCAGGGTGGCGGGCAACAGGGGGAGGGTTCCGGCGGGCTCGTGGAGCCACTTGGTGATGTGGTGGAGGCCGGCGCCGGCGATGATGGGAGTGGACAGCAAAAAGGAGAAGTGGGCGGCGGAGCGGCGGTTGAAACCCAAAAACAGGCCGGTGGTCATGGTGATGCCGCTGCGGGAGACCCCGGGCATGATGGCCAGGGCCTGGGAGAGGCCGATGAGCACGGCGTCCTTCAGGGTGATCCGGTCCAGGGGGCGGTTATGCCGGGCCAGGATTTCGCCGAGGATGAGAAGCAACCCCACCGCGCCCAGGAGAATGGCGATGCGGGCCGGTTCCCGGAAGATGGTTTCGGCCTGCTTTTCCAGGAACACCCCGGCCAGGGCCCCGGGAATGGTGGCGACGATGAGAAAGAAGAGCATCTTGCGCTCCGGGCGGTTGTACCTGGAGGGGGAGATGAAGGCATGGGCCATGTCCAGCCAGTCCTGGTAGAAGTAGGCCACCAGGGCGACCAGGGTGCCGACATGGAGGAGGATGTCAAAGCTCAGGCCGGCTTGGGGCACGTGCAGATAATGCTCCAGGAGGGCCAGGTGGCCGGAGCTGGAAATGGGCAAGAACTCAGTGATGCCCTGGACCACGCCGAGCAGAATAGCCATGAGGGGGTGCATAATGGCGAAATGTATCATGGCAGATATGGGCAGGCAACGAGAAAGTGATCAGGGGTCAGAGGGCAGGGGCCGGTGATACGAAATTGCCGTCAAACGGATTATCGCCGCAGGTTTTATAGCGAATGACAAAAGTATTTTCCGATAGCGGAATCATTCTAATCCCCCCTAACCCCCCTTTAGAAAAGGGGAGAACTACAAGGAATTGGTATTAAAGTCCCCCTTTGGAAAAGGGGGACTTTAAGAACCGGCAACTGGAAGGATTTATGGCAAACGCTATAGGTTGCCGGCGCACAGGCTGGAAAGCCTGTGCCACCGGTTTGGTTGCGGCTTTATATGAAAGTGTAGGGCCGGCGCCCTCGCCTGCCCATGAACAGCCGGGGGCGGCTGTCCTACATCTCACCGCCGAGGGCGACGGTGCGACATTTTCATGCTTCGTTGTGTCCGTAAGGAACTGATCGTTAGTATTGCGCCGGCCCCAACTGCTGCTTTCAGGAGGACCTGGCTAAAGTAACGGTGACGATGGCGGGGCGGGAACGCACCAGGCTGACGCCGCCGGGCAATTCCACGGAGACGGTGAGGCGGTGGCGGCCGGGGGCCAGGTTGCGGGTGTCCACCCGGGCCTTGAGGTCTTCGGCCTTGAGGCCTTGCACCAGGGGCCAGGGGCCTTTAAGGGTGAGGGTGACTTGGGCCGGGAACACCCGGGCCTCTTGGGGGTCGGTTAAAACGGGGATGCCGGAAAAGGTCCGGGTGATGGCTTTGGGGTTGACCTGGAGGTCCGCCAGGATGGGGACCGGATCTTTCAGGGCCAGGTGGAGGTTCTTGAAGTCCAAATCCGTGGCGATGACCGTGTGTTCCTTGATGAAGGACAGGTCAATGGGGAGGGTGGGGATAAATTTCAGTTCGGCCAGTTCCGGGGCAGGGCCTTTCACGGTCACCTGAGCCGGGCGGGTATTAACGCTTACGAGCTCGTAGCCCTCGGCGGGATTGTTTTCCAAGACCGGTTTGATGGGCAGGGTCCGGGTGATGGTGGCGACCAGGGTCAGGGTGATTGGGTTAGGCTGGATGCGGACCACCTGAACCCCCCGGGGCAGGGAGAGGCTGTTGGGGCCGAGAGAGAAGGTGTGACGGCCGCTTTTATAACCGTTCAGGTCCAGGGTTTGGGTGAGGCGGGCCTGGGACAGATTGTTGACAATGGAGCGGGAGCCGACGACCCGGACCTGAATGGCGGAAGGGACCTCGCTGGTGACCATAAGATTTTGGTTCAGATTGACCATTTCCAGGGTCATGTTGAGGGAGGTCTCGGTGCGCTCCTCACCGCTGACCGCGAACCAGAAGGCGAGGGCCAGCAGGAGGGAAAGGAGTTTCAGGAGCCTATTGCGTTTTAAAGTGCCGAACCAGCTTTTCAATCCAGTTTCCTCGGTTATGGGCCGGGGTTTCCAGGAGATCCTGGAGGGCCTGACGCAGTTGCAGCCGGGTAAGACCGCGTTGCAGTTTTCCCCCCTGGGCCAGGGAGATCTGTCCGGAGGTCTCGGAGACTACCAGGGCCAGGGCGTCGCTTTGCTCGGTGATCCCCACCGCGGCCCGATGGCGGGTGCCCAGGGTGGGGTCCAGGTTGGGGTCGCGGGACAGGGGCATCAGACAACCGGCGGCCACGGCCCGGTCCCCCTGGAGAATGACGGCGCCGTCATGGGTGGGGTTGTGGGGCCAGAACAGCGTAACCAGCAACTCTTTGGTGACCAGGGCGTCCAACTTGATGGCCCCTTCGAGAAAATTCGACAGGCCGATATAGCGCTCCATGACGATGAGGGCGCCGATGTAGCGGCTGGCCATGGTGTCGGCGGCCTCGCAGACTTCCTCAATGGTAAGCGGGGCGTCGATGCCGCCTGGGGCCAGGGCCTTTTTGCCCATGCGACTGAGGACCCGGCGGATGTCGGCCTGGAAGAGAATGATGACAATGAGCATAAAGCTCTTGACAATGATGTCCAGGAGCCATTCCAGGGTGAAAAACTCCAGTTGCCGGGCCACCAGATAGGCGAGAAACAGGAGGAAGAGCCCGGCCAGGACCGGGATGGCCTGGGTACCGCGCAGGATCAGCACCACCTGGTAAATGACGATGGCGACCAGGATGATGTCGACACCATCCTGCCAGCGCAGATTGCCTAAAAAATTCAACATGGTGGGGGCGAGGGCGAATCCTTTCCGGTGATTTCAGGTAATCGGGAGGCGAAGGCTTTTATACGAAGTCGCAATCAAACAGGTGGCGCGTGCTGTCGCCTGCGGCTGCAAAAACCTCTTTGATCGCAAATCCGTACCAGGCCCCGCCGGTTATCTCCAACCTATTTCTTAGAAGGGTTAAGGGTGATAAACGTTAAGCGAGTTGGTACCAAGGTGCGCCGGGCGCACCCGCTAAAAAGGCCGGAAATTAAATGATTTAAATGGGTTAATACAAATCCCCCCTAACCCCCCTTTTTCAAAGGGGGGAATAACTGGGCCGGCTTATGAGGCGCTGACTTTGAGATCCTTCGCTTCGCTCAGTATGACAAAGAAACAGTTTTTCAGCAGCCTAACAGGGAGTTGCTCCAGCCGGGGCTTGGCTAATCGCCTCCAGCACGGCGAGAAACTGGCGGGCATAGGCCACGTTGTGGGTGCGGACGATCCGGGCGCCGCGCATGACCGCCACGGCCAGGGCCGCCAGGGTGCCGACATCTCGTTCTTCACCGGCGGGGAGGTCCAGGATATGCCCGATGAAGGCTTTCCGGGAAGCTCCCACCAGCAGGGGACAACCCAAATCCAGGAAGACCTCCAGGTGGTTCAAGATCTCCAGATTGTGTTGCCAGGTTTTGCCGAAACCGATGCCGGGGTCCAGGACCAGGAGATCAGGGGGGAGGCCCCGGGAAGCGGCGAAATCCAAGCGTTCCCGGAAGAAGTCCCTGATCTCTCCCAGCAGGTCGTGGTAGCGGGGCTGGCGCTGCATATCCCTGGGGGTGCCCTGCATGTGCATCAGGACCACCGGCGCTTGCAGTTCGGCGGCCAGGGGGGCCATATCCGGGTCGAAGCGGAGGGCGCTGATATCATTGATGATGGTGGCTCCGGCGTTCAGGGCGGCCCGGGCTACCTTCGCCTTGTAGGTGTCGATGGAGATGGGGACCTTGATTTCGGGCGCCAGGGTCTCGATGACCGGCAAGACGCGGCGCAGTTCCTCCTCCAGAGAAACGGGATCGGCAAAGGGCCGGGTGGATTCACCGCCGATGTCCAGGATGTCGGCGCCGGCCACCACCAGGGCCCGGGCCTGGGCCAGGGCGGCGTCAGGGTCGAAAAAACGGCCGCCGTCGGCAAAGGAGTCGGGGGTGACGTTGAGCACCCCCATGACCAGAGGGCGAGGCGCAGTTAGAAGCGCCGCCCAGATATGACGGCGCTCCGGCATCTCCACCGGGCCGGAGGGGTTAATCAGGCCCGACATGGTTATGCCTGTTGGAAGCCCAGGGGCAGTTGGGCCGAGATTTCCGAGGGTTCGGCGGGATCTTGGAATGAGTCCAATATCCGGTCGATTTCGGCACTGTCCAGGGTTTCCTTTTCCAGGAGGGCCTGGGCCAGGGCTTCCAGTTGGCCCCGATGGGTGGTCAGCAGGTCCCTGGCCTGATTGTAGGAGTTGAAGACCAGGTTCTTGATGGCGTGGTCGATGACCCGGGCGGTCTCCTCACTGAAATCTTTGGCCTGGGAGATCTCCCGGCCCAAAAAGATGTGTTCGTCCTTTTTCCCGAAGGTAACGGGGCCCAGCTCATCGCTCATGCCCCAATTGCACACCATCTTGCGGGCCAGATCGGTGGCCCGTTCCAGGTCGTTGCCGGCGCCGGTGGTAAAATGCTTAAAGATCAGTTGTTCGGCGGCCCGGCCCCCCAACAGCACCGTCAGGACATCGACGAGATACTCTTTGGGATAGGTGTGCCGTTCATCCAGGGGCAGTTGCTGGGTGAGGCCCAAGGCCCGGCCCCGGGGAATGATGGTGACCTTGTGGATGGGGTCGGCACCCGGGGTGCACTTGGCCACCAGGGTATGACCGGCCTCGTGATAGGCGGTGTTCAGGCGTTCCCGCTCAGTCAAAATGAGGCTGCGGCGTTCCGTGCCCATGAGGACCTTGTCTTTGGCCTGCTCGAAGTCGGGCATGGTGAGCGCGTCACTGCCCCGGCGGGCCGCGAACAGGGCGGCTTCGTTGGCCAGGTTTTCCAGGTCGGCGCCAGAAAATCCGGGAGTGCCCCGGGCCAGGATGGAAAGGTCCACGGAGTCGGCCAGGGGAGTGCGGCGGGTATGGACCTTGAGGATGGCTTCCCGCCCCTTGAGGTCGGGGATGGGGACCACCACCTGACGGTCGAAGCGGCCGGGGCGCAGCAAGGCCGGGTCCAGGACGTCCGGGCGGTTGGTGGCGGCGATGAGGATAACCCCTTCATTGGCCTCAAAGCCGTCCATCTCCACCAGGAGCTGGTTCAAGGTCTGTTCCCGCTCATCGTGGCCGCCGCCTAAACCGGCGCCCCGGTGACGGCCCACGGCGTCAATTTCATCAATGAAGATGATACACGGGGCGCTCTTCTTGCCCTGGATGAACAGGTCTCGTACGCGGGCGGCACCTACGCCCACGAACATTTCGACAAAGTCGGAGCCGCTGATACTGAAGAAGGGAACCCCCGCTTCGCCAGCGATGGCCCGGGCCAGGAGGGTTTTACCGGTACCCGGGGCGCCCACCAGGAGAACCCCTTTGGGGATGCGGCCGCCCAGCCGGGTGAACTTTTTGGGATCTTTGAGGAAATCGATGATTTCCGACACTTCTTCTTTGGATTCCTCGATGCCGGCCACATCGCTAAAGGTAATTTTGACGGTGTTTTCCGTCATGAGGCGGGCCCGGCTCTTGCCGAAGGACATAGCTTTACCGCCGCCGGCCTGCATCTGGCGCATAAAGAAGATCCAAACGCCCACTAAGACCAGCATGGGCAGCCAGGAGACCAGCAGGGTGGTGTACCAGGGAGAATCATCCTTGGGCTTGGCGGTGATCTCCACCTTCTTAGCCTGGAGGAGCTTGATCAGATCCGGGTCGGCGGGGGCGTAACTCTTGAAGGCCTTGCCTTCTTCCATTTCGCCGCTGATTTCCTCGCCCTGAAGCGTAACCTTTTGGACTTTATCAGCTTTTACCAGATCGATAAATTTACTGTAATTGATGGTGGCCTTGCTCCGGGCGTGCTCCACACTGTTGAAGTAATTGAACAGGAAGATCATTACCAGAGTAATGAGCAGCCACAGGGCGATATTCTTATAAAATGGGCTCAAACGGTTATTCATTGGGTCCTTAAACGCAGGCAAACGCCATGGTTATATCAATTATATAGATTTTACCACGGATTAGTTTACGTTTCGTGGACGAAAAATGCAAGGTGAATTGTGCGGTTGGCTTAATTCAGGCGGGAGAAGAGGGAATGGGGCCCCAGACCCGGCGGTTTCCCCATTATAAAAGGAGATGGCAGGGTCCAGGGCGTGGGGGGTGTAATAAAGCCCATCGGTGAGGCGGGCGGGTCTAAAACCTTTCGCCCGGCAGCAGACTGGCCAGGCTTTCCCGGGGGATGCGCCAGGGGCCGCAGCCCCACTTGACCCCGGGGATCCGACCGTCACGAATCATCCGGTAG
>JAGVPN010000371.1 GCA_020052215.1 Syntrophobacterales bacterium | reverse complement strand
GGAGCCGGCGCAGACCATGCGGGCGAAGTTCCGGGCCACGATGGTCTCGGCGGTGGCGCCGCACAGGCCCGTGCGCTGCTTCTTCTCTTCGCTGGTCTCGCCTTCCTTCTTCTTGGGGGGCGGCACCCGGCAGGGGCCCTGGGAGCAGATGCGGCAGCAGGCGCCTTCAGCGCCGATGGGGCAGGGCTTCATCGCCGCGGCCCGGTCCCAAATGGTCTCGACCCCGTCCGCCTTGGCCTTCTTCAGCATCTCGACGGTCGCGGGGTCAATGGATAGTTTGTTTAAATCTAATTCAGCCATATTTATACCTCCTTAACCTCAATCATTAGTGAACCAGGTAGTTATAGACACACTACCATCTATACATGATTAGGGCAAGATAAAATGGTTTAGGGTAATGAAAAAAATCTGATCAGGGATGGGGCAGGCGCACCACCCGGAAGCCGATATAGCCATCGGCATACTGGGGCGGGGCGGACTGGCGGGCGGCGGGCCGCAGGTCACGGGGGCCGGCGATCCAGGAGCCGCCCTTGAGGAGGCGCAAGACCCCGGGCTTAAACGGGCCGCCGGTGGGCAGGGGCACGTAGCGGTCCTGGCACCACTCCGAGACGTTGCCGGCCATATCAAAGAGGCCGAAGCCGTTGGCGGGAAACGAGCCTACCGGCGCGGTGAAGGAAAACCCCGTAGCCCCGGGGAGAGGAGTGCGGAAATTGGCCCGAAAAACGCCGCCGGCATCCGGGGCCTGGCCCCCCCAGGGGTAGGGCTGGCCCACCAAGCCCCCCCGGGCCGCGGCCTCCCACCGGCTTTCCGTGGGGAGTTCATGGGGCACGCCGGTGACTTTGGTCAACCACCGGCAGAAGGCCGCGGCATCGTTCCAGGTGACCCCCACCACCGGCTGGTTGGGGCCATTGAGGTTTTGGTCTTCCCAGTAGAGGGGCTTTTTATGGCCGGTGGCCTTAATAAACCGGGCGTATTGGGCGTTGGTGATTTCAGTGACGCTGATATAAAAGGGCTTGAGGTTGACCTTGTGGGAGGCGGCCTCGTCGGCGTAGCGCCCGGTCTCGTTGGGCGGCGACCCCACGAAGTACCAGCCGCCGGGGATGAGCCGGAAGCGGATGGACTGGGCCTCCAGGCTTTCCTGGGCCAGGGCGGACCCGATGGGCAGCAACAGCCAGCCAAGCAACAGCAACAGGAACAGGCATGGCGGTGGTCGTCGGCTGGTTTTGTCGCGACTATTTTGAGGAAGTTTTTCGAAACCCTTCATGCGGATCATATATAGCAAGTTTTGAGGCAATTGATAAGTTTCTGGTCATAGCGGATCTAGGTCGGTGCGAACTAAACTGCCACCCTTTCAGGCACTTCCATGAAGGAAGATCGGCCCGCCTTAATTATGAAGCTTCCCGGATCAGGGCAATCCGGCCCCCAAAAGTCTTAAAAAGACAACTTCATTTTCTTGCCGGAATCCCGCCAGGGAGGCTCATTTTATGGTAATCCGCCGGTGGGGCCAAGAGCGACTCGGGGACTCCTCCTTCCGTGATTTCCCGATATTCTCTGGAAAATGATTTGTCCAGGCTATCGATCTTGATGATCGTTCCCAACTTCTTGGCTATCCAGATATGGTGCCGTAGCTCCCCGCCATCCATCCGAAAAACGGTCTCATATTTATCCGAGATGTAGCCGTTAACCTTTTCCGATCCCAGGGGTTTCAGGTCGGATTGGTCTTTGGACACTTGCATCAGACCCCGAATCATCTCTTCGCTTATAGGCACCTCAAGGTACATCTTCCTTTCCGGCATTAGCATCCAGGCCATCTTGGTGTCGGCATTGTAAATGACGATCCTGGCCCCCGACTCTGAGGGAAGCTCCTGCCGGATGCGGTTGCCTTTTACATAAATCTTGCCCCGGCTCTCCTTTCCATGGAAGTGGGTGATTACCAGAGCGCTAAATTCCGCCGCCCGCACCTCTACTGCCAACAGCAGCAAAACGATGTTGAGCAGCACCACGATGAAGCCGCGATTCTTGACCCTCATTGACATCACCTATCTTGTTGAAATTACTTACTGGTTTATTCTTGTCGGCCCAAATACTTTTTTCCCCGGCAATTAAAAGAAGCCAAGGTAGTCAGTGGAGCGTCATCGGGGCACCAGTTCCACCCGACGGTTTTTGGCCCGGCCCTCCTCCGTGGTATTGACGGCCACCGGCGCGAGATACGCCACGCCGTTGGGGGTCAGGCGGTTAGGCGCAATGCCATACTCCCTGGTGAGCTCCGACACCACGGCCTCGGCCCGCCGCCTGGAAAGGCCCAGGTTGAACTCAAAGCCGCCGACGTTGTCCGTGTGGCCTACCACGTGCACCTTCAGGCCAGGTTCCTGGGTCAAAAGCTGGGCGATTTCTTTCAGCGCCGGCCTGGACTCCGGCTTGATGTCCGCCTTGTTAAAGTCGAAGAAAATGCCATACAAAGCCACCCGTCCTGTCGAGGCGATGGCCTTGGACATCTCGTCGGCCCTTACCACCATCATGTCCTGGACCATTGGCCTTAATTCAATGATGTCAACCGCGACATAGGCGCCCTGCCGGGCTTTATAGCTGGCATCGTCATGGGCCCACTCCACGGCCGTTAGGTATACAAAGACGTCCCCCTGGGGCCGTTCCAGTTTGGCACTGGTGGTGCGGATGCCGGACTGGTTCGCGGCATAGAAGACATAGTTGCTCCGGTTGGTCTTAATCTTCTGATCCGAGAAGGGCGCGAGGAAATTGATCCAGTTGGTGGCGGATGAATCCTTGGTGGAATCGTAGAGGATAGTAAACCCTTGAGTCGTGAGCTCGTTCTGATAATTGCGGATAAGTTCCGTTGCACTGGTCGGATCCGGGGCTTCGTACCAGATCTGCGTGCGAGCCCCTTCCAACTTCAAGGGCGCTTCAGCGAATTCACGCCGCTTAGTCTCGAGGTTGTACCTCTTGAAGGTGGAGGTCTGCAATTCATAGGTGTCGAACCGTTTCGTCTCATAGGCGACAATCTCCGAACCCCGGAAGCGTTTGAGCAATGGATGGTCCTTCGAGCCAGGCAGATCCGAGGCCCAGGCGCTTCCTAAAAGCTGAGTCGATGCAAAAAACATTGTCCAGACCAGTGCCAGCCTGAACACTTTGGCCGGGAAAGCTCGCTTGTCAAGAGAAGTCTTCATAAATTTACTCCTGATGCCCCTAAGTTATGGGGCGGGGTTGGTCTTCCAGGAGCCACTCGCTGGCCGCCCGGGGGATATCCGGCCGCAGTAGGGAGGTAAATGCGAAAGGCGGGATGCGCTTCGCTTTCCCGCCCTACGGCCCTACGGCCCTTATCCTTCCCAAAAGGGTCTCCGGTCAACCTCCAGGTCTTTTTTGCCCAAAACCTCGCGTAAAAGCTTACCATCAAAGGTGTGGCCCTGTCCGTCAAGTATGAGCGGCAGCTTTCGACCCTTAATCTTCACCGTGTACCAGGGGGCGTCGACGGTCGGAGCGATTCCAGTAAACATTCTGCCGCCATAGAAATTCCCGACCCCGACTTGTGAGACTGGCACGCTTTGCCTTTTAAACCCAATGAGATTCAAAGTATAGATCAGAAGATTTTGACGAGTCTCATCGATCTCGATTCTTGATATGTAAATTCTGGCAAATACCAGCATTCCGAGGGCGCAGGCAATTCCAAGAGCTGACATCGCGGCAGCCCAGCACAACCGCACAGATAGTGGAGCGAGAATGCCTCCATCGGCGGGGTTCGTCCATAGGTTCGGAATAGATGAACCCCGAAGTAGAGGCTAGCTGCAGCGCACCCCATAAGAAACCATATCAAGAATCGGCATTTTATAGCCTGCTTACCTGCGGAATATAATAATTCCATAAAGATCATCCGAAAATCATCCGGCGGTCTTAGCTGCCGCCGTCAAAAAATGTTTATAGCCGAAAACTTCACACCTCCACCATCCTGCGACAGGCGGTGAAATAGATTCCCACGCGGATAGCCTCAGGCGATGCCAACCCTTTGGCCTTGGCCGCCATTTCCCGGTAGGCCGTAAGCTGGGGCCGGTATTTATCGGTTTCCTGGGCGATGAATGCCTCCCAGTCTTCCTCATTGGCGGGGCGGGAGGACTTGTAGTCCAGGAGCCACCAGTCGTTGCCGTCAAAGGCCAGAAGGTCGATAACGCCCCGGCGGATGACGCCCGGGTGAGGTTGGTCTTCTATGAGCCACTCGCTGGCCGCCTGGGGGATATCCGGGGCCAGCAGGGCGGACAGAAACGGGTCCGCCTGGCAGGCAGCGAGTTCCGCCTGAATTTCCGCGGCCAGGGAGGCGGCCGCCGGCGCGGTCATCCCCTCCTGGCGCAAGGCCGCGGCCAGGGAGACCACCTGCGGCCGCGGGTTTCCCCGGGCCAGGGTCTGAAAGGCCCGGTGCATAATCACGCCCCGGAGCCGGGCCGCGTCGCCATCTCCGGCCGATTCGGTTTCCGGCAGGGTGGCCGTCTCTGCCGGGTGCGCCGCCAGACCGGAGGGAAAACTCACCTGAAAGGGCGCGGCTTCCGGGTGAAAGTCCCAGGCAGCAGGCAATTCCCGGGGTGGCGCGGTCTCGCCGGTCTGGGGATCTACTGCCGTTAACAGTTCCACGTGCATTTCCGGCTCGGGCCAGCCTACGGGAACCCCCGCCGGCGGTAGGTCGAGCCGGTAATGCTCTCGGAGCCACGTCAGAGGACTGTCGCCGGATCCCTGCCAATTGCCCTCCTTATCCAGCCGGGCGAGGCCGGACATGACCAGGCGCTGCCGGGCCCGGGTCACCGCCACATAGAAGACTCGCCGGGCCTCATCCACCACCCGCTGGTTTTTTAAGGCCCGCAGCAGCACGTACAAGGAGCTTTGCTTTTCCTGGATATAGGGCCGGGCCAGGGCCAGGCCGTGGCGGTCCTGGCCGGGAATCTCCTCCAGGAGGAACGGGGGGGTGTTGTCTTCACTCTTCAAGGGCTGCCAGTCCAGAAAGGGAAGAAACACCTGGTGAAACTCCAGCCCCTTGGCCCCATGCACCGTCAGGATCTCCACCGGTGAGGCCTGGGCCCGGGGGTCCGGCGGCTGAAAAGCCTCCTGGAGGTTGAAGTCGGCCTTGACGAAGGTGGCCTCGGGGAGCCCTTCTTCCGCCGCGGCCAGGAGGTCCAGGTAGGTCCGGGCGTTGGCTACTCCCAGGGGGCCTTCCCAGGCGGCGATCCCGGCCCAGGCGCCCGTGGCCTCCAGCCAGTCGGCCAGGATGTCGGCCAGAGGCCGCCGCCCCACCTGGCCCCGGGCCTGCTCCAGGGACTCGGCCAGCCCCGGCAAATCTGCGGGGCAGTCATCCTGCCCGGCAAAGCGGCGCAATTTCTCGGGCCATAGATTCC
>JAGVPN010000294.1 GCA_020052215.1 Syntrophobacterales bacterium | reverse complement strand
CCTCCAGGTGTACCCGGAAAACATGGCCGCCAATCTCAAGTTGACCCGGGGCCTGGTCTTCTCCCAATCGCTGCTGCTGGCCCTGATCGACAAGGGCCTGGCCCGGGACGCGGCCTACCGGCTGGTGCAGCGCCCGGCCATGCTGGTCTGGGAGGCAGGGGGCGAATTCGCCCAACGGGTCGCCGCCGACCCCGAGATCAGTCGGCACCTGACCCCGGCGGAGGTTGAGGCGATTTTCGATTTAAACCGCTATTTCCGCCATGTCGAGACGATTTTTGCCCGGGTGTTCGGCAGGGGTCAGTAGTCAGTAGTCAGTGGTCAGAAGAATCGTTTTCCGTCAATTTGCTGGGCTTGCCCTGGTGGGGGCGGTGAGCGCCCAGCCTCGAGGGCGAGGGAAGCGAATGAAAACTGCCGGCATTTCTGATATATAAACAGCATGACTTTCCCGGTAGTGTTGCGCTCCCGTATCCTGGAAAACTACGTCGCCCGGGAGTTCCTTAAGCTCACGGGGCTGAGCCTGGTGACTTTTGTCTCCCTGTTCATCATTGTGGATTTCTTCGAAAAGATTGACCGGCTGGTCCGGGCCCAGCTGGGAGCGGGGGCGCTCCTGGAATACCTCATTCTCAAGCTCCCCTTCGCCATCGGCCAGGTGCTCCCCGCCGCGGTCTTGCTGGGAGTCATGCTGACCTTCGGCCTCATGTCCCGATCCCATGAAACCATGGCCATCAGGACCTCGGGCCTGAACATCCTGTCCCTGATCCGGCCGACCGTCATCTATGCCGGGGTGGTGGCCCTACTGCTCCTGGCCCTGAATCTCTACCTGATACCCTGGAGCCAGGGCCGACTCGACCTGTTCTGGCAGACCCAGGTGGACAAGAAGCCGCCCCGCAACCTGCACAACCTGGAACACTTCTGGTACAAGGGCGACCAGGCCATCTACAATATCGTCATGTTCCGCAAAGATATCCAGACCCTGGAAGGGGTGAAAATTTACCTGTTCGATCGCCAGTTTCACCTGGTGCAGATCATCGCCGCGGCCCGGGCCCAATGGCAGGGCGACCACTGGCGGTTCTCTGAGGGTTATGTCCAGTTCTTTGACGCCGCCACCGGGGCGGTTACCGGGGCGAAGTTCCAGCAGCGGGACCTGGTGCTCACGGAAAAACCCAATGACTTCGCTGACCTGGAAAAGAAAGTCACGGAAATGGATGTAAATGAACTCTATCGCTACACGGCGCGCCTGCAACGGGACGGCTATAAATCCACCCCCTACCGGGTGGACCTTTACAGCCGTTTTTCCCTGGCGCTGACGCCCCTGATCCTGGTGCTCCTGGGGCTGGGGCTGGCTTTGCGCCACGAACAGATCCATCTCACCTCCATGGTAGCGGTGGGCCTGGGGCTCATGTTCGTCTACTGGCTGTTTTTTGGATTTTGCGCCTCTTTCGGCCAGGCCGGCAGCATTCCCGTGCTGCTGGCGGTCATCGGCCCCCATCTGGCCTTCGGCGCGGTGGCCGCCAGGCTGCTGCGCCAGGTGACCCGGTGACCCGGCCTAGAGGAGATTTTTTAGAGTATCTTTAAACTCTTGTACTTCAGGCCGCACTCCCGCCAAGATCTCTTTATAACGGTAAAAGTCCAGCACCCGGATATTGGTCAGGGCCGGTTTGACATAGATATCCGGCGGGGAAAGTTTTTTCTTGGCCTCCACAATGGAGGCTTGCATGATCTGGAAGGTGGACAAAATACTTTCCACCATATTGGGGATCGGGTTCCCCGGGGCATAGGTCTTTTCGCCGGAGACATCAATGGCGATGGTGAGATCGCATTCCTGCCGGATGAGGTCGTAAGGCAAGGGGTTCACCGCGCCGCCGTCAACCAGGACCATGTCGTTGAAGAACACCGGTTCGAAAACCGCCGGCATGGCCATGGAGGCCCGGATGGCGGTGATGAGGCTGCCGCTTTCGAATACCATCTGGCGGCGGTCCCAAAAATTCGTGGCCACTACCTTAAGGGGAATCTCCGCTTCTTCGAAGGTGCGGGCCGGAATCTCCCGGGAGAGAAAATCTTCCACCCCTTTGCCGGTGAAAATCGCGGACTGGCTCAGAATGGAGAAGTCCAGGATAATCCTGTAGAGGTCCCGGAAACCTATTTCATTGAGCAGTTGCTCCAGCCGGGTCCCGGAAACCCCGGCGGCATAAAGGCCGCCGATGACGGCCCCAATGCTGGCGCCGGCGATGACCGACGGCCGCACTCCCAATTCATCCAGGGCCTGGAGGAAGGCTATGTGGCTGAGTCCTTTGGCTCCCCCCGCGCCCAGGGCCACCCCAATTCTTTTCATGGGCTTTTCAAAACCTCCGGTCAGGTTGCGTGTCGAGTTAGTTTTCATTCGGAAACTCCCCTTCCCCGGCGTGGGAGGGGGTTGGGGGGAGGGGGATTACCTTTGCAACACCCTGGTATAACACGGCAATTTCACCCCCACCCTAACCCTCCCCCATCAAGGGGGAGGGAATATGAGGAATTTTACCGTCTTTTGACTGCAACTTCGTTATGCTCGGTAAGCGCGGCCCCAGGCTTGACCGAAAACTTTTCCCCATAGAGATTGCCTAGAGGGTGAAGCCGCAGAAAATACGTTCCCTGGGGGTAGAAAATGACCTCCAGGAGGGTACCGGACACCCCCTGCCGGCGCTGGTCAAAGATGAAGTTGCCCAGAGAGAAAGCCAGGCACTGCTGGCGGTCGCCGGTGAGACCGCCGGCCCGGTGGGGATGGCTGCCGATGATGAGTTCGACGCCCCCCCCGGCCAGCCTGGCCGCCAGGGCCTGTTCCCTGGGACCGGGGGTTGCCGAAAACTCCTCGCCCCAGTGCAGGAAAGCGAAGCGGGGCTTGTCCGGTTTGATGGCCTCGAACCGGGGCAGATCGGCATCCGCCAGCAAGGCCCGAAAAGGCGCTTTCCGGTTGTCCAGGTCGGTGAGGGCGGCCAGGCGGAAGGGCCCCAGATCTTTCACGGCGCGGTTTTCCAGCACGGTTATGCCGGCATCGGTCAGGAGACGCTGCATGGTACGCCAGGCGGAATCGCCGAAATCATGGCTGTGATTGTTGGCCAGGCTTACCGCCACCACGTTGAGGTCCTTAAGTAGATCCAGGGTTGGTCGGGCGGCCATGCATAACTCCAGGGGGCCTGGGTTGGCCGGGCACTCCGCCATCATGACGCCCTCCAGGTTGACGATGAGGGGCGCCCCCCCGGTGAGCTGCCTGACCCGGTTGACCAGCCCCTCCCGCCACGGCCGCCGGGCCAGCTTGTCTGCCAGGTAGCGGCCAAAGAAGGTGTCGCCGGCGAACCAGAAGCTTTGGACCCCGTTGATGGGGAGATTTTCGGGGCTATAGACCTGGACGAGGTAGCTGGTGGTGGAAGTAAGCGGCTGGGCCGTATATTCCTGGGAATTGCGGGACGCCACCACCGTTGGCCTGGCCTGATGCACCTGTTTTTGAAGCCGGAGTTGGAGGTATTGGGTGCCCCGGGAATCCAGATGCTGCGGCTGGCTGAGGCCGGTCACCGCGGCGGGATCGCCGACGCTCAGGACCCGCAGAGTTTCCTGGTCATACCGCTGGGCCTGTGGCCAGGGGAGGTAGTGGGAAAAGTCCGTGCTCTGGAGCAGGAGGGTGTCGGGGGTAAGGAGAGGGGCCAGGGTTTGGGCCAGCGAGTCCCACTGGGAGGGCTGGCTGGCGCGGTGAATGGCCACGGCCACGACCCGGGCCTGGGGAAAGTAATGCGCTATAAAGGGCAGGAGCGCCCTGACCCCGTGTTCGTGGGAAAAGAGATTGGACGCCGACACCAGGGGGTTTTCTCGGAGGCGGTCTACGGCGGCGGTGTCGATGGTCACCTGGCCCATGACCGTCTGAAAGTTGCGGAGGGATACGGCGAAAGGCGTTAGGCTCCGTCCAAAGTGGTCGGGGCTGAGGATAATGATCCGCCGGTAATCCTGCCGGGAGGCCAGGGCGAAGGCCCCGGCGATGAGGTCTGCGGCCAGCAGATGATGCGGCACGGTCAGGCCGGTGAGGCGCTGGGGCAGGGGCGCGCTCTTGGTCAGGCGAATCGCGCTTAGGAAGGGCTGCGCCTCAGGATAAAAGGGCGGAAAGGCTCCCCCCGGCGCCGCGGCGTTT
>JAGVPN010000194.1 GCA_020052215.1 Syntrophobacterales bacterium | reverse complement strand
TCTCGTTGGGAACCGTGATCTGCGGTTTTTTGATCCCGGATGCCTACCACGCCCCAGTCGAGTTAAAAATGGCCGCCTGACTTTTTACCAGGCCATCAATATTGGGGATGGGGAAAATAACTCTCCAAACTCAGTAAACTCATTTTGAAGGAAAATAACTCCGAAAGGCCATGCGAATCTTGATTGATACCCGAGAGCAGCAGCCATTTTCTTTTACAAGGTATGAGGTGGCAACCGAACCGGCCACCTTGCCCGTGGGGGATTATTCCTTGCCGGGATTTGAGGACCGGGCGGCCATTGAGCGTAAGAGCCTTGAGGACCTGATTTCCTGTCTCATGGGGAGCAACCGGGATCGGTTTGAACGGGAGCTTTACCGGGGGCGGCATTATGATCTTTTCGCCATAGTGGTGGAGGCGACTTTAGCCGATGTTTTGCGAGGCCATTATCGGAGCGGGATGAAGGCACATGCGGCCCTGCAAAGCATAATCGCCTTTCAGGTGCGCTACAAGGCGGCGTTTGTCTGGGCAGGCAACCGGGAGGGTGCGGAGTATGTCACTTATTCCCTGCTTTCAAAATATCTCCGGGAGATCGGAGAGCGGTTTAAGCAGGCAACCAAGGCCCAAGAGGCCGTAGGATAAAGGGGGAAAGCCATGAATGACAAGCCGGTTTGTGAGATTCAAAAGAACAGCCGAGAAACGATCCGTTTTCGCCTGGGGGAGTTTAAGAGCCACAAGTTTTTTGACATGCGGATTTTCGTAACCGAGCCGGGAGAAAACGGCGGCAAGCCCCAGGACCCGGCACCCACAAAGAAGGGGTTGGCGGTGAGCCCGGCCTTATGGCCGCAATTCAAGGCGGCCTTGGCCCAATTGGAAGAGGCCATGATTAAGGCCGGGTGGATTGACCTGGCGGACCTGGCGGTTCAGGATGAATAATACAGACATCGAGTGGACTGATTTTACATGGAACCCCGTGACCGGTTGCCTGCATGGGTGCCCCTACTGCTACGCCAGGGGCACGGCCAGGCGGTTCTATACGCCAGAGATCGGGGTCTCCCCCCACTTTTGGCCTGAGCGAATAGGAGAGCCGGGACGCCGGAGGAAGCCTGCTAAAATATTCGTGACCAGCATGGGTGATCTATTTGGTGATTGGGTTCCAGTCAACTGGTGGCGGGCGGTGTTTGATGCGGTGAGTCAATCTCCCCATCACACCTTTCAATTCCTCACCAAGAACCCCAGGCGCCTCAGGGAGCTGAACCCCTGGCCCGATAACTGCTGGGCAGGAGTCACGGCTACGGATCAGAGAATGTTTGATGTTACGGTCCGTCACCTGAAAGAGGTGGGTGTCGGAACCAAGTTCGTTTCGGCGGAGCCTCTCCTGGGTCCTATCAGAATGGAAGAAGACCCCGGCCTTGACTGGCTCATCATCGGGGCGCAGACCGGCAGGAGGCCGATGCAACCCTTGAATACCTGGGTTGATGATTTGGTGGCCGACGCCCAATGCTGGGGGATAAAGATTTTCTGCAAAGGCAACCTGGAGGGCTGTTCCATCAGGGAATGGCCGGCTTGATCGAGAGGATCTGAAAGCGGGGGGTTGGCCGGCGCCGGGGAAGGACACGGCCAGGGTCTTTGACTACCTGGACCCCGTTGGCGTCCTTTTGAACGCAGCCCGGGCCCGGCAACGGGTTTATAGTGGGGGGGTGAAATGAGGGCGAAGTGCGCAGAAGATGATCATAGAAAGGAGACTCACCGGGAAGAGTTAAAAAACTTCAATGATTATTGCAATGAGAGGTGGGGAATGGGTAGGGCTCTTGCAAACAGGCTGATAAGCGGGTCCCAGGTGGCGGCCAATTTAAGCGGCCATGGCGCCCCGGGACGCCAACTTTGCGCTCCTTGTGAAATCCAACCCACTTCAGAATACCAAATCTGGCCCCTTGTCTCCCTTCAGCCCGCACAACAATGTGAGGTATGGGAGGAAGCTGTGAGAACCGCGGATGGCAAGGTGGTCACCTATAAGCAGGTCAAGGCGTTGGTTGCGGAGTTAATTGGCCCTGCCCGTTCGCCACCCCCTCAAAAAAAGCAAGAAGACCCAGAACCCTTTTCCGATTGCACCAACGGGGTTTTCTGGAAGGACGACAAGCAGATCGTCGGTCTCCATGCGGAGCAATGGTATGCGGAGATACCGCGGTGGGAAGTAGGGATCGTGTCATGCGAATCTAACCAGGGGATTTAACCGGGAGCCGATATGCTACGCATGGAAGTCCCAGCCCCCCCGGCAATCATCTATGTGCACATGGAGTTTTACCGGGGAATCAAGGCCATCGCTCAATTTCTGGGGGTCCATGAGCGGACGGCTCAGGCCTTCCTGTATGATGGCAAAATACCCGGAAAGAAGGATGGGACCGGAACGTGGGTGTTGACGAATCTCGACTACTTTACGTCTTTGCGGAGGTAGCCATGACCGAATCTGAACGTCGGCGTCTAAAGTTCCTGCTCCTGGCGGTGGCCACGGAGTTGGAAGAGGGGCGCAGCCCGCAACACGGTGCTTTCCAGGTAGAGCCCAACATAGGCATTGATGAGTGTGCCAGGCTCGGGGAAGCAATGGCATTCGGCATCCGCTATTGGGTGGCCGATGCTTTTTTGGAGGAATCATGAGTTTTCAAGACGCTCTGCTAGTCCACCGGGCCGCCGAGAATTACCACGGCGCGGCCCTCATGGTCCGGGACCCCATTCTCCTGCGTCTGGCTGCGGCCTGGCCCAAGGTGAAGCGACAACTCCCTGACCCCCCGCCTCCAGGCCAGGAGGTTGACCTGAAGACCCTTTGGGAGAAAACAAAGGTGGACTTCCAGGGGTGGGGGGAGCTGGCTCAGGCAGACCCTATCCAGGTCCTGGAAGGCTGGACGGTTTTGATGGGTAACGGCGTCATCCTGCCGGACGGTACGCTGCACCATTTGGCCGAAAGCATCTTAAAGAAAGCGGCGGCCGGGACGCTTATGGCCGAGTTTGGGGTTAAACCAGGAGAAATGAAGAAATGACTGAAGACCCCCAATATAACCCTGCCTGGCCGCTTTACATGGTCCTGGACTTTGGCTGGTGGAACAACTTCATCGGCTGGGTGCAGCCGTCGGGAAACGGTGACCGGGTGATCATGCTCTACGGCGACTATCAGGAGATGCGCACCAATGAGGAGAACGCCAAGCTCGCCCTGGCCATTCACCAGGCCCGGGGATATGGGCATCTCACCGGCGGCTGGGGCGACTCTTCTAAGCCCGAGGCCTTGCACCCCTATTCCCAGGTGTTCGGAGTTGAAATCCAGGGAGATCCGGGCCGGGTGGAGAAGGGCCAGGAACTGATCAAGCACTGGCTCAAGGCGGCGCTTCTGACCAAAGGGGCCTCCGGGCTGAGCTTCTCCAGGCAATGCCCGAAACGGCTGTTTCAGGAGATGCAGGGGTACAAGGAGCACGTGCCGGGGACGGGCCCCCATCATTCGCTGGACGCGCTCCGGTACTTCTTGATAGACATAATGGTTAAAAGTTAAAGGCCTGCGAACCTTGCAAACGTGGGTTAAGCTGTGAGCCACAAAAAGCAACAGCACAGAGCCACAACCAAGGAGGCAGGCCATGGGGAAAAGTGTACTGTATGTGGGGTTGGATGTCCATAAAATGTCTATGGATGTAGCCATTGCCGAGGCCGGTCCCGGCGCCGAAGTGCGGTTTTACGGGCAAATCGGCGGAGACTTGGACTCCCTGGATCGGGTGATCCGCAAACTTCTGGCCACCGGGGCGCAGCTGCAGTTCGCCTACGAGGCTGGCCCCTGCGGCTACCAGGTCTACCGCCACCTGACCGCCCAGGGCTGGCCCTGCCTGGTGGCGGCCCCCTCGCTCATCCCCCGGCGCCCCGGCGACCGCATCAAATGCGACCGCCGGGACGCCTTGTCTCTG
>JAGVPN010000086.1 GCA_020052215.1 Syntrophobacterales bacterium | reverse complement strand
TGGGGCTGCGGGCGTGGCTGCATTTGAGGCTGCGGCCGCGGTTGTACCTGAGGCTGCGGCCGCGGTTGAGGTTGAGGCTGCGGCCTGGGCTGTACCTGGGGTTGAGGTTTAGGCTGAGGCTGCGGCCGCGGCTGCGTTTGAGGTTGAGGTTTAGGCTGCACCTGCGGTTGTGGCTGACCAGGTGCCCCGCCGCGCGGTAGCCGCTGTTGTTCTATTTCCTGCTGCCGGCGCTGTTCCGGGGTCAGTCCCTTGGCGCCGGAGGGCAGAGGAGCGCCGCTGGGCTTCGTGGCCCCTGGAGTGGCCGGGGTGGTTGGGGTCCCAGGCCGGGGAGCCGGGCGGAATTCTCCCGGTTTGGCGACACCGGCTGGCGGGACCGCGGGTTGCACCTGGGCGGGTTTGGTCGGGGCGCCGACCTGTCCCGGTTTAGCCGGGGGCGTAGGTTGCACCAGGCCTGGTTTGGCCGGAGTACCGGGTTGGGCCGCCCCCGGATGAGCCGGGGCGACGGGTTGCCTCGGCCCCGGCTGGGTCGCGGTTGGCGGCACGCCCCGGGGTTGCTGGGGCAGTTGCTGAATCTGCTGGGTCATTTGGGGGGTCAGGGGCATGGTGGCCCGGGAGGGCAACCCCGTACCCGGCAGGCCCCGGCCCGGCGAGAGCGCCGCGGGCTGAACCCGGGGAATAGTGGCGGTGAGCCGCGGCACATTTTGGGGCGGCGGCACGAAGTTGGGCCGGTTCAGGTTAACCTGGGCCTGTTTGACATTTGACGCCAGCCGGGGTGGCGGCAGGCGGTGGCCCTGGGCCAGGGCCGGCGGGATAATCTGCCTGATATAACCATGGCGGTCGATCACCCCCCGGGGCGGCACCACATTATAAATCCGGGTGATGTTGGTGGAGTTGCGGGTGATAGTCTGGTTGATGACCGCCCGATTGAGGCGGGTGACCCGGGAGATGTACGCCGCCGAGGGGCCCATGCTATAGTAGCCGGGGCCGAATCGCCGGCCGCCGAAAAAAGCCGGCGGGTAATAGGCCGGGATGGCGTAAGCCGGGATGAACACCGTCCGGGAATAGAATACCGGCACATAAGCCGGGGGCACCAGAATCCCGGAGGTCATATAAGAATAGGCCGGGGTGTACGGCTGCCCGAAACCCAGCAAAAACTGGGCCGCCCTGGCGAAAATCCACAGAGGCGAGGCCAGCGCGTCCGTCACCGGGCTTCCCTGATAATAGGACGCCGGCGCATAGGACGGCGGCGGCTCATAGTTCGGCGGTGGCGTAGGAGCCCAGCCAATATACGAGGTTTCTACCGGCTCGCTTTCCGGACTGGTGCGCCACTCCACCGTGGAGGGGTACCAGGTGCTTCCCGGCACCCAGACCCAGCCGTTGCTCTCAGTGGGCATCCAGTTGCCGTAGTGGTAGGTGGCCCAGGCCCACGGTTCCTGGGACTCGAAGACATTGCCGTCGTTGGTGGGCACCCAACGTCCGTTGGTATAGGGCCGCCAGTCCTCCGGCACCTGGCTGGGACGCCAGACCGGCCCATACTTTTCATATTCCACCCATTGCCCATGCTGGGACAGGTCCTCGTAAAACATGGCCACATCTTCGGACGCGGCCCCGGCGGCCCCGGTGAATCCGGGACCCAGAACCAGGGCGAACGCCAGGGCCAGGGCGACCATGAACCCCCAAGGCCGTTGTCTTGATATCATTGACGTGCTCCTTCATACGTAGAGGTTCACGGCAGCAGTAGCATCCCAGGAGCCGCGTTTTACAATATATTAGACATGCGTCCCTTTCAATGTATTAAAAATTTTTTGCAAATTCTTGCAGAATGCCAGGAAAACCACGGCCCCGCTTCGTCAGGGCAGCAGATCCGTGGACAGCACCAGGTCGCCCCCGGCGATGAGCAGCAGTTTGCCCGAACTGCCCTCCGGGGCACGAATCTTCTGCCAGTTTTCCGAGCTGAGGCCCTCCTCGATGGTGGTGAGGAGCAGGGCGTCCTCCAGCTTCTCGCTGCCCTTGAGCATCAGGAATTGCCGGTGGTTGGTGAAAGCCCAGATAACCTGGCCGTTGGTGAGGAGAAAATTGTATTTGCCGGGGTATTGCTGGAGCAGTTGAACCAGGGCCTCCCGGAGGATAACCCCGAAGGGGGTGAAGGGGCGCCGGGGTTCGGCGTCGGTGAAATAATCCCGCAAGAACTCCAAGGCCCGGGCCGAGTCGCTGGCCGCCTCTAACACCGGAGTGTGTGAGCTGACGTAGACCTCGACGGCCGGGGCCTTGCCGTTGTGGGCGAAGATCCAGGATTGGCCCCAGAAATCTAAGACAAAGGGGTGGGCGTGGCACTCGTCCACCTCGCCGCTGGTTTTGTAACGGATGTGCGCCAGGATGATGGGACTGTTGACCACCCGGGCCAGCCGCTGGAAAGAGACGTGGAGCCGGCCGTCGGCGAACACCTGGTCGCCGGACTTCTCCACCACCGGGACTCGTTGCCGGAAAAACCCGATGCCCCAGCCATGCACGTTTTGCCGGCCCCGGACCGCGAACAACGGCAGCGAGGCGGCGGCGGTGTGATGCTGGCGGGCTGACAGGGCGAAGAGATCACACATCAGACCTGGCCCTGGTGCAGGAGGTCGGCCCCGGATACGATGAGGATTTGCCCGCGGCTCGGGTCCTGATTGGGGTAGGCGTGCCAGAGTTCCGGGTCCCGGGTCAATCCCCCCGGCACCGTGGTCAGCACCAGGGACTCGCCCCGGGCCTCCGGCGGGTGGTAGGTGCGAATCTCCCCGTGGTTGAGAAACACGAAAAGCACCGTCTCGTTGGCCAGGAAAAAGGTATATTTCCCGGGATACTGGCTGATGAGCCGCTGGCAGGTCGCCGCCAGGCCCTGGTAGATACCGTGTTCCGGCGAGGCCGCCAGGTGCGCTTCCAACCCGTCCCGGACGAACTCGAAGACCCGGGCGGCCAGAAGCCGCTCCCGCATCAGGGGCCGGGGGCTGTCATAGCCGTGGCCGGAGGCGGACTCCCCGGTGAAGCTGAAAAGCCAGTGGTGGTCCAGGAATTGGTCGGTGAGGGGCTGGACCAGGGATTCCTGCTGATGCCCGGCCTTGGGGCAGCGGATGTGGGAGATGATGATGCGGCTGCCGATCACCCGGGCCAGGCGCCGAAAGCTGTCGTGCACCAGGTCCCCCTCATAGATGCCCTCGCAGGATTTTTCGATGTGCACCTGTCCTTCCCGAAAAAATCCGATGCCCCAGCCGCTCATGTTGTCCCGGGCCTTGTCGGCAAACCGCGGCAAGTAGTCCTGGGCCGTATAGTGCTGGCCCGCCGACATGGCAAAGAGTTCACACATGGCTTAACTCCTCCCGCAGAAGTTTAACATCTACGATTTGATGAATAGCCTGGCTATTCTCAATTCTTCGTAGGAAAATCGCTCGCCCAGCATTTCCCAAACGGGCGACAAAGCTGCGCCGCCGGATTTTTGAAATGCGGCCTGGATGGTCTCGAATTGCTCTACCGGCGGCCTTAAATAGTCGATATCAATGGTTTCTCCGGCGCTGAGCAATTTTTCAATATGAGCTGCGATAGTCCCGGCCGCAAGACCTCTTGTACTTGCCATTTCCTCAATTGACATTTTTTGCAGGACCAATTTTTTGGTTTCCCGATGGGTCGATCCGAGACGATTTGACCGGTTCGGCCTGGCCGATCTTTTTACGGGAACCTCTTGTTCGCTGAGATTATGTTCCTGGGCATAAGCCTGAATAACCGCCGTAAGTATTTTCCCGTATTGATTAAGCTTTTCATCGCCCACGCCGCTGATTCTTGAAAAGTTCTCCTCGCTTTGCGGCAGATAAAAAGCCATCTGGCGCAGAGTCAGATCGCCAAAGATGACATACGGGGGAACCCCTTTTTCATCGGCGGTGGTTTTGCGCCAGAGACGCAGTTGCTCAAATAGCCCTTGATCGTATCCGGCTTCAACCGCCTCACTTGGTTGAGATATTTTGCCGATGGATTTAAACTTGGGTAACTGAATTTTTTCCCGCTGCTTCAAAAATTCATTGCCACGCGGGCTTAATTGCAGGATCGGATATTCATCGCCGCTTTTGATAATCAGCTTCTTGGAAACCAATTGACTGATAATGCGCCTTAAATCTTCTTTGGAAAAATCATCCACAATACCGTATACCGACAAGTCATGATGACCACGCTCCAAGATTTTCTTATTCTTTGCTCCCAGCAGTACATCGATAATATAATTTGTCAAAAACCGTTGCCCGGTTCGAATAATAGCCGACATAATTTTTTGGCTGATTATGGTTGCATCAAAGTCTGCTTTCGGCGTAAAACAAATATCGCATCCGTCGCAGTTTTCATGTTGATAATCTTCTCCAAAATATCTAAGTAAATAATAACGGCGGCAGGTTGCGATCTCGCAATAATCAACCATCTGGTCGAGCTTCCCATAGGCATTTTTCCGCTCGGCCTCATCTTCTATCTGCCGGATAAAATACTGTTGCTTGATGGCGTCCGCGGCTGAATAAAAGAGCATGCACCGGCTCGGAAGTCCGTCGCGTCCGGCGCGGCCCGTTTCCTGGTAGTAGCCTTCAATTGATTTCGGCAGATGATAGTGAATCACCCAGCGGACATCCGGCTTGTCAATGCCCATCCCGAAAGCAATCGTGGCCACGATAATTTGCGCTTCGTCTCGAATGAATTTCTCTTGATTGGTTCGGCGCGCCTCGCTTTCCAGCCCGGCGTGATAAGGCAGCGCCTTAAACCCCTCCTGGCGCAAATCCGCCGCCAGATGCTCCGTGTCTTTCCTGGAAAAACAATAAATGATCGCGGCTTCATTCCGGTGTTCCCGGAAAATATTAATCAAATGGTCATAAGAATTCTTTTTGGGAAGCACCGCATAGGAAAGATTGGGGCGGTTGAAGCTGGAGATAAATATTTGCGCTTTATCGAGTGACAACTGATCAATGATATCTTCCCGCACCTTCTGGGTGGCAGTGGCGGTAAGGGCCATCACCGGGACCTGGGGGAAGATATTTCTCAGCATTTTAAGATTACGGTAATCAGGACGAAAATCATGCCCCCATTCGCTGATACAGTGGGATTCGTCAATCGCAATCAGACTGACGTTAATTTCCTGCAAGAACAGCTGAAACTCAGGCATAGCCAGGCGTTCCGGCGCGGCGTAGAGGATTTTGATTTTCCCCCGGCGCGCCTCCGTCTGAATTCGGTCAATTTCAGCCCGAGTTAAAGTGCTATTGATGAATTCAGCCGGGATACCATCAGCCTGGAGAGCGTCTACCTGGTCTTTCATCAGCGCGATGAGAGGCGAAATCACCAGGGTCACTCCCGGCATCTTGAGCGCCGGCAATTGGAAGCACAGCGACTTTCCGGCCCCGGTAGGCATCAGCACAAAGGCATCCCTTTGCGCCATCACGCACCCGATAATCTCCTCCTGCAAAGGACGGAATTGATCAAAGCCGAAATGGGTTTTAAGAAGTAATACATTTTCCATCGGGACACCTGAAACTATGAAAATCTCGGTGGGGCGGGCCTCCGTGCCCGCCATGTAGGGCGGGCACTGCCCGCCGATTCCTCGAATTCTCGTGAATTATCTGGTGCGTAGGACGCACCCTACGGAAGACTTTTCGGAACAGTTGCTCATGAGCCGTTGGCACACCCATAAACTATGAAAATCCGTTGCAGGGGCGGTTCGCGGCTCCTACGGGAACTTTTCAGGTCAGTTCCTCATGGGCCTTTGGCCCACCCGTAAATTATGAAAAGCCGTTGTAGGGGCGGTTCGCGAACCGCCCCTACGGGAACTTTTCAGAACAGGGCAGATGGTGCGCAGTGCGCACCCCAAATGTCTAAGTAGTTAACTGGCACAGGCCTCCGGCCTGTGATGGCCACAGGCTGGAAGCCGGTGCCACTATTGAACAGCCGAGGGCGGCGGTTCTCCATTTTTTGCCTTGTAGTACCAGCTTTACCGAAAACCGAAAACCAACAACCGAAAACCGTCTTTCACCCCCCCACTACCATTACCTTGGTGCCCACGCAGCTGACCATGAAGTTATCGGGGAAGGCGGCGGCGAGTTTCGTCAGGGCCTTAAAGCCGGTGCAGTGCCCGGCGATGATCAATTCCGGGTCCAGTTCTTTCAGTCCCTGGATGGTGTCGCGAATCATGTCGTCGCCATGCGGAGTGAGGTGGAAGCCCCCGATGATGAGGGAGACTTTTTGCACGCCCGTGAGTTTCTGGGCGTATTTCACCATGTTGACGATGCCGGGGTGGCTGCAGCCGCC